>NZ_JBHYKH010000223.1:0-10251 GCF_042741275.1 Streptomyces sp. NPDC058964 | reverse complement strand
CCGAAAACGAAAATGTATATTCCTCCCCGGCCCCCCCCGCCGCGGCGGGCGGGGTCTCCACTCGATGCACCCGATGTCACCCCATGCCACGCCGCACCTACCTACAGTGGTCACATGGGATTTCGTGCGCGCTCCGCCCAGGAGATGTACCGCTATGCCTTCAGGCTGGACCAGCCCGAGCGTTCCTTGAGCGACGGATTCGGTTGGACGATTCTGCTCCTCGGCGACAGCACCGACAGGACCAGGGATTTCCTGTTGCGTCACGGCGTAGAACTCAGCATCAAGACGGCGCACCGGATCCGCTTCGCATTCTTCTCCGGTATCTCCGAATCAGAGACCGAACGCTTTGCGCAAGACCTCAACTACGGCCGATATTCGGCAAGGTCTTTCCTCGACCTGCTTCAGAGAGGTCTGCGCCGCAAGCCGTGGCGTGACGGCCCTCTTGACTGGGAGGGCGAATACCTTCACAATCTGCGCCCTTCTGTGTTCGCTCCGTTCACGGACGCGAGAGAGATTCATGTGCACTTCCACGAGGCCTACAGGCTCCTCGAGTCGGCGATTCCGGGCGCGCAGGCCGCGGCGTGGTTGGCCCAGGAAAAGCTGCGCATCGGCCGTCACCTGCCCTGCCTGTTGCTCTTCACCGACCTCGGCGCTCCCCGGTACCACGTCCTCCCCTTCGGGCAGCATTCGGTGACGGAGGTGTACGAGCGTGTCAGGTCGTGGATTGACGCGTACTACGAAGTCAATGCGGAAACGCTGTCCCGTTGGTCCTCGATCGAGGAGCAGATCCAGTCCCTGGCCCAGGAAGCCCGCATCTCGTTGCAGACCATTCGGAACTGGGCCGCGAAGCGCCAGGCCGACTGGGTCGTACTCAGCGTGCTGGCGGAGTGTGCCCGCATCGCACGTCAGCGTCCTGACGCGGCTCCCGAGGAACTGAGGGCATTGACCGCCCTCCAACAGCCTCTTCCGCGGCAGGTTGGGAGGGAACTTCACTCGTTGCGGCAACGTCTGAACGATCTCGAAATCCGGGAGAAGAAGGCGGCGGCCCTCACCAGGGCCGCCTCACTGCTGGCCGAGTCCACAGACGTGGAGCACATTGTGCGGATTCTTCGGAATCTGTACACCGAGGAACGCTACAACATGTCCACTGCAACCCTCGAGAAGCTGAAGAACGCCTCGATCCTGTGGACCGAGGCCCTGCCCGTGTCTGCTCGCCAAGAGCTGTTTCGATGGTGGAGATCTCCCGGAGGTTCATTTTTCTCCAAACGCTCCTTCCGCCGAGCGCGGTACGAACTGCGGGAGTTCTACGAGACTCAGCAGCGCGAAGGTGAGTCGTACGCCGAACACAGGCGTCGCGACTACGACGCCTTCTGGGCGGCGGTCGGCAGCCGCCCTCTGTCAGCGGATTCCGAGGAGACAGCCGATTATGTGATCGCCCAACTTGCCGTGCATTACGCAGTCTCGCCCACTGAGCCCACTTGGTCAGCGGCGACGGAGCGCATGCGCCGTCATGTGACAGACGGTGTCGCGCAGGCCCAACGCAGTGCGCCGGCCTGGGTCCTGAGCCTCGACCCGTCGGCGTCCCTGAGCGACTGCCTGTTCGTCGGCCCCACAGGCGATCAGAGGGCTCTGGGGGATTTTCTCGCTTCAAGTCCTGTCCTGGCTGCGGCCGTGGACGCCCTCGACGGTCCGGACTGGTTGAGGCGGACGTCCGAGAAGCGTCTGGCCGACTGCCTCGCTCACCGGGACATCATCGCCCAGTCACTGGGGGAGGAGGCGCGCCGACAGGTGACGATGTCAGAGAGCCGGTCCGCGCTGTCCCGGGAGATCACCTCCCAACTTCAGAGAGCGCACGCGGAGTTCGCAGCCGAAGTCGAACGGAACACGCCAGAGAAGCTGCGCGAGGACTCCGGGATCGTGCGCATCAAGGAGAATCTTGAGCTGGCGGAAGGACTCCGCTCGGCCCTCACGGAGTACGACGACGCGGTCCGCAACCTGGTGTACCCCCACGTGAACGATCCTTGGGTGATCGCCCTGCCGATTCCGGCGCATCTGCGTAGCAACATCAGCACGGCCGCTGACGTCGAACCACATGATCCCGTCGCAACTCGCCGTGAAACCCTTCGGACGCTGCGCATCAACGCCCAAGAGACCCTGGCCCGGCACGAAGAGGCAAGCCAAGACGGCACCCGCTGGGCTCCCGACGTGCGGTTCGCGGACGTACTCACCGCCGTGCTGGCCGAGCCCCGGGCCCAGGCCGTCCTCAGACCCTTTCCCGGTGGAACGCTCCGTGAGAAGGCAGCCCGCGCGGTGCGGGAGCAGCGCGCGGGCGAACTCCTCGGCACCCTGAGCCGCCAGGAACTCGCTTTGCTGGCGGCGCACGCGCGGCCGGCCGAAAGCCCTGCCCCGCGTCTCAGTACCACCGGGACCGAGACACCCGCCGGTGTACTGTCCCTCTTCGGGCTACGGCGGCCTCCGCGCGTGTTCATCTCCTACGCGCACGAGGACGACGGCGGTGCCCACACCGAAAGCGTTCGTGCCTTCTGGCTGTTGTTGCGCAGCCTGGGCGTCAATGCGCGACTGGATCTAGCGGCGGCTGAGGAACCCCAGGACTGGGCGCTGTGGACCCTTCACGAATACCAGTCGGCAGACTACGTGCTGGTCGTAGCATCCCCCGCCTACCGCCGCCGTGCCGAGGGCAGTGAGACACCCGGCACGGGAAGGGGCGTGATCTGGGAAGCAGGGCTCATCCGGAGCGAGGTCTACGCCCGACCGGGCTCCTGGCACCGCCGCATCCTCAGGGTTGTGCTGCCCGGCGGTTCCCCCGAGGACCTCCCGGCCTACCTGGGCGGCCACGCCACCACGCACTACACCGTCGGTCCTCTCACCCCGCAGGGCGCCGAAAAGCTGCTGCGCTACATCACGGACCAGCCCTACGAGATCGAGCTCCCGCTCGGCCCGACCCCTCATCTGCCCCCACGCAGCCCTAACTGATCCGGCCTTCAGAAGCCGCGGCCTGCCGAGCGGGTGCACCGTGACACGATTCTGCGGAGCAGGCAGTGGAGCCGGAGCAGGGGCTGTGCCAGGGGCCCACACCACCACGCGCAGGGAGACGGCGACGGTGCGGGAGCGGCCCACCGCCTGTCCGTACGTGCCGCCTCGCGACACCGGTGGCGGGAGCGACGGCCCGAGCCGCGCGCCCGGTGGTCAGCTCGTCCTGGACCTGTACGCTTTGACCGCCTCGGCGTGCACTCGGGCGACTTCCTCACGCTCGCCTTCGGGACCTGTCGTCAGCAGTACGTGGTAGTGGCCCTCGATGAGCACGACGGTGTTCTTCGCGTACACGGTTTTCCCTTCCTTCGTGTCCCACGTGAACTCCCCGACGGCTGAGGTCTGTTCCCCGACCGTGATCTCTCGGATTCCGGTCCCCGTGGCCCAGGTCGAACCCCGATGGATCTGCAGTTCCGGTTCGATTTCGCGCTGATAGTCAAGCGGGCTCTTGGACCTCGCCCCGGCGGAATCACGGCCCGGTACGACAGTGAGCGTGTAGGCGCCGTGCGTGTACCGGTACTGTCCGGAGGAGTTCCTGGCGTGCGGCCGCCACCCCTTCGGCACGTCGGTGCTGAACTCCGGGCCCTGAACACGTACGTACCCGCTTGCCGACGATGATGTCGGCGTCGCGGATGGATGTGCCGAGCGTCCCTGCGACGGGTCGTGCCCGCCCTGCTCGGCGCCATCCTGCAGATACCTGATTCCGAAAGGGGCAACGGCCAGCAGAGCCAGAGCGGTCAGCCAGAACCAACGCCTCCATCTCCCGAGCAGCGGGTCGGCTGCCTCGGCGGCCGGCTCCCGACGATCCGGTGGGGAGTCGTCGTGCGCCGCGGGCCGCAGCGACGACCCCGTGCGCTCCTCCGTCGGCCGCTCTCCCGGTTCCCTGCCCGGCAGGCCGACGACGAGCGGTCCGGAATCGACTGGCCGAGGGGGTGACGTCCTGTCGGTCACCGCCGCGCCGCCGCCCCCGTCCATGACACCCCCGGGTGAGGAGGCCGCATCGTATGCGCCTCCGAGGTGCTCCAGCAGCGGGGCTTGCGACCGCAACGAGGGTGCGTGCTCGTCCGGTCGGCCTGACGGCACGGCCACCGCGCGGTTGCGTACCAGCGCGATGGCGTGACCGGCATTGCGTGCCCGCTGCTGCGGAACCGGCCGCGACCTTGCCTCCAACTCTCCGCGTACGTACCAGAACAGCGCTTCCATCTCGAGCGGATCCGAGGCACCGGGGATCCCGAACTCCAGGGCCTTGAGGAGCTCGCCGGTGAAGGCGGTGTACGTCTCCCCTTCGGGCGCCCAGGCAAGTTTGGTTTCCGCTGAGGCTGTCATCAGGTAAGTGCCTTCGACCATGGCGTGGTTGGCCACGTCGACCGCGGTTCCCTTGTGTCCGACCAGTGCCCGGCCGCTGTAGCAGCAGTCCAGGATCATCACCTTGCTCGTAGCCGTGCAGGCGTCGACCAACTGCCGGCGCAGGTCCTCATATGCCACGGCACGGTAGAGGCGCTCCACGTGCGACTTCGGCAGAGCCAGATAGAGATCACCGCTCGGGGAGACCAGCCCGTGGCCCGCGAAGTACACGACAAAGGCGTCCTCCGCCTCGGCTGCGGCATCGTGCACGGCGTCCAGTACCGTGTCCGGGGAAGGCGGATTGAGCAGGACAGTGCACTGATCGGGGCGCCGCAGCCCCCACAGGTCGGGATCGCCCAGAACCTTCGCCAGGCGGTTCACGTTGTTCGCCACCGACGGCAGGTCGGGCAGCGCGCCGTAGCTGTCCACTCCGACGATCACGGCACGGGATCTGGCCGGGTCGGGCAACCGTCTCACTCGCCGCTCCCCGCTCCGTCACCGGCCCGCCCCGGTTCCTCGGTCCGGTCGCTCTCGGACGCCGCCCGCAGCGCCTCCACGATGCGCCGGATCGTCTCCTCCGACGCATCGTCCACCGTAAGGGGCCGGCCGGTGGCCGTGACGGTGATGGTGATCGGCGGAGCGGCCGGACGCGCGGCGCGCCAGGCCGCATACGCCATCGCCAGGTTCAGGGCCGAGAATCCCTGGCTGAGGACCATGTCGATGATCTCGACCGTCCCCATGGTGCCGCCCGGCTTGCCGCACGGCACCAGTTCTACCGTCGCGTGCCGTCGCACATCGGCATCCAGCCTCAGCCACCTGTACAGGTCGGATACGGTCTCATGCCCGTCGTCGGCAGTCGTCGCGACCCGGATGTGCATGCTTTCCCCCAGCCTTTCCATCTCGTCCACGATAGGGAAGGCCGGGCCTCCTGGGAGCCGAAACGCCGATCGGCGGGGTGCGCTCGAGATCCCCCCGGACAGTTGTGCTCACCCATCGCGAGCTGGAGGATCCGATCGAGGTCCAGGTCCGTGAGCTGCCGCGGCTGATGTCGCCGGGGCCCGCGTGATGGCCCTGTTGGCCGCATGTTGGCGGCCTGTTGAACGCCGCGTGCAGTCTTTCCATGTCGAACAAATGGCCCAGGAGGCAATGCGTCTGGGCCGTCGACGGAGGCCCGGCACGGGGCCTCCCCGCTCAGGACTCGACGAACACGGGGACGGATCATGAAGAAGACGGGCAGTCGGATGCTCACCCGGGCTCTGCCGATCGCGGCGATGGCCCTCGCCACTTTGGTGACCACGGGCAATCCCGCTGCGGCCGCCGAGCTGGGGTGCAGCGGCTACAACTGTGATGGCCGGGACCCGGGCCCGATCAGCTGGGACTCGGGCCCGGACACCGACGCGACGGCGACCATCAGCGGATACGCCACCGTGGAACTGCGCTCCGGAAAGAAGGACGGCAGGTGGTACGGCTGGGCGCGAACGGCCACGCGGTACTACAAGTACGGGGTGTGGATCGACCGGTCCACGGACGGCGGCAAGTCGTGGGACGGGTTGCGTGGGTACCAGCACCGTGACGGGGGCGACGCATACACGCCTATGCAGTACTGGCCGGACGGCACATGGCTGCGCGCTTGTGTCAACGTCGAAAACATCGAACTGAAGTGCACCGGCTGGGTCAGCTGACGCACACCGGACAGCGGCCCTGACCAAGCGCCCAGGGCCGCGCTCCCGACGGCGCGACCGCCGGCACATCGACCAGCCGGCAGGACCGTCCCGCGCCGGGCCCCGGGGGACGGCCGTCTGGGGGACGAGCGGCATCAGCACCGCGGCTCCATGAGGGCATGCGGCCGGCCTCTGCCTCTCGGCGACATGGCCCGGGCGTCCCATTGCGTCGCGCACTACTCTGACGGCACGTCAACCGTTGCGGATGAGATGAGGCGTTTCCATGACAGACGATGTCACGCCGATCGACTGTTTCGTATGCCGGAAGCACCGTGACGACTCGCTCATGCCCGGAGGGGCCGTATGGATGGACGACGTCGTGGTGGTCTCGCATCTGTCTCCGCGAGCTCCCGGCGGCGCAGACTCGGTCTATCTCGGCCATCTTCTGGTGGAACCGCGCCGACACGCTCCAGGTCTTGCTGATCTCAGCGACATGGAAGCTCAGCGTGTGGGTTTCTGGTGCACCCGAGCCGCCGGCGCGCTACGTGAGGCCGGCGGTGCCGAGCACGTGTACGCCGCTGTCATCGGAGACAACGTGCCCCATCTGCACGTCCACCTCCTGCCCCGGTACCCCGGGACTCCCCGTGACTACTGGTGGCAACGGGTCGACGAGTGGCCAGACGCTCCTCGCGGTACGGAAGGCGATGCAGCGGCAATGGTCGAGCGGCTGCGTATGCAGTACGGCAACGAAGTACCTCGACCAATATGACTGCTGCTGACGTCACCGGCCGTACCTGGGTGCCGGAACAGCGCGACGGCCCGCGGCGACCGTTGGGCCGATGGTTCGGGACGAAGGGGTCAGGTGCCACGGCCATGTCGGGCAATCAACGCACCGGTGTTGCGGAACGCCGTCTTCCCCCTCCGCACCAGCGGCTGGGCGGCCGTGCGGGCCCGCGAAGTCGTCCCCGCGCCCGGCACCGTCCGCCGACGGAATCCCCGGGCTCGTACAGCGGCCTGCACGGCCCCTATCGCGGATGCGCCATAGCGGTGCTGACCGTCGGCATGCTCCGCGCGGCAGGCCCGCGTCAGCCAATCTGTTCGGCTAGGGCGACGATGATGCCTGCGGGGCCGCGGAGGTAGCAGAGCCGGAAGATGTTCTCGTACTGCGCTACCTCGCCGAGGAGTTCGGCGCCGTGGGCGCGCAGGCGGGCGATGGTGTCGTCGATGTCGTCGACGGCGAACATGACGCGATGCAGGCCCAGCGTGTTGGGCGGAGGGTTCCGCGGCTCGGCGTCGGATACCGCGGGGGTGTGGTACTTGGTCAGCTCCAGCTTGCTGTGGCCGTCCGGGGTCCGCATCATCGCGATGTCGCTCCGGACGCCGTCGAGTCCGACGGTGCGGTCCGCATAGAGGCCTTCGATCTGAGTCTTGCCTTCCAGTTCCATGCCGAGCTCGGTGAAGAAGGCGACAGCCGCGTCCAGATCGTCGACGACGATGGCGACGTTGTCCATCCGCTGAATAGTCATGTCTCTGAGCCTAACGACTCGACACGCGGTAGCGCGGGGTCGGCCGTGACATGACGACGGTTGCGCACGGTTATGCCCTGTGCGGACAGCAGCACCATCTGGGGCCGCCGCCAGGTCACCACCGAAACGGAGCCCCGGCGCACAATCCACAGCAGTCGCCGCCCCTCATCGTCATCGATCTCCCGCACCCGCACACGCTCGGCCACCTGCTGAGCCTGTCGGACCAGGAGCGAAACCCTCAGCAACCCGCAGTCACCTGCCCCGGCGGGCTTGCAGCTCGGTCAGCCAGGACCTCACTTGCGCATCGTCATGCAGGAAGTCGCCATGCGGCCCCGCCAGGAGATCGATGCCGTGCAGGAGTCCCAATGCCCATCGGGACAAGTCGTCCCAGACAAGACCCTCAGTGGTGATCCGGCCTTCCGCCCGCCGAGCGGCTTCGTCTCGGCTCAGCCGCCCATCCAGCACCGCGGCGATGTGTTCCTCGATTTCATCCAAACGGGCTGGTGACTTGCACTCATGACGCAACGGTACACATCACGGGGCGAACGTTGTCTGATGCGGCACTTGCACTCAGGGGAAGGGCCCGGGCCCTGATCGTGACGCTTTTGACAGGCAAAACACTTTCAGCGGCATCGGCTGTGGGGGCCAGAGACGCGGAACCGGCCATACCGGATAGCGCGCACCCGGCGTTATTGATGTGCCCATGGTCAACCCTTAGCGTGTGCGGGGCGCTGCCGGTTACTGCCGGTTTCACGGCATCCGGCCCGGTGCCCATGCCATGCCTGCCCTCGGGCAGGCGGTCCCTGTCGGTAGGAGGAATGATGAGCCTGCGCACTGTCCTGAGCACCCGCACGGCTGCATCGGCGGCAACGCTGCTCGCTGCAGCAGCGCTGCTGTTGACCGGTACAACGGCCGCGCACGCGGCCGCGCCGCAGCCAAAGGGTCCAGCCGTCGCCGACGGTACGATCTACTATTACGCTCTCAAGAATCAGAACACCGGCCGCTGCGTGGACGATTCCTGGGACTACGGCTTACGCGCGTTCACGTGTAACGGGCTCAACTATCAGAACTTCAACTGGTACAACCAGTCCGACGGCACATGGGTTCTGCAGAACCAGAACACCGGGCGCTGCATCGACGACAGCTTCGACTATGGTCTGCGTGCCTTCGGCTGCAACTACCAGTCGTACCAGCGGTGGACGATTACCTATCAGTCCGACGGGACGCGGACGCTCAGGAACCAGAACACCGGGCGCGTGATCGACGACAGCTCGGACTACGGTCTTCGCTCGTTCGGATACAACGGGCTGTCCTACCAGCGGTTCACGTTTGTCGGCTGACACCTCAGCCGGCTGTGGTCCGGTGCACCGTTGCGACGTCGGTGTGTCACTCCGGAACGAGCTCTTGATCTCGGGGTGTTGGATCGTGCCAGGTGAGGTTAAGCCCTGGGACTGGATCCAGAGCTTGAGCGAGCCGGCCGCGACCAAGATGGACCGACCGGCCGCGTTGCTTCGCATCGTGACGTCGCTCTGAGTGACGTCTGCGCCGTCCCGGCAGTGGCGTACCGCAGGTTCGCCTCCCCTCGGCGGAGCATCGCACGCTGGCCGGGTCCCCGGGACCGCATGCGGTGGCTGTCTGGTCTGCCGCGGCCAACTGGCATGTGTCTTGCGGCCCTTGGTGTGCGGCGGCGTCATGTTCCCATCGGACCCGGCTGAAGGCCCTCGTGATAGTTTCAGTGCCGCCGTGCGCCGCTGCAAGCCGAGGAGGTGAGACCGATCAACGCTACGACAGGTCGGGCCCCCTTCTCCCGCATGGCCTAGGGAGTGCCCGCAGAGGTATCCCGGAAGGCAGGAATCGCTATGCGCTTCACCTCTGAGGCGTCCTTGGGCGGCGTCCGCGAACAGCTTTTTGTCCTCGGCGAGATTCCCGGCGTGTTGTGGACGCCGGAAGATGCTGTTGGTTCTCGTCCCGTCATCGTGTTCGGACATGGCGGCGGCCGGCACAAGAAGGCTCCTGACGTCGTGAACCTTGCGCGTCGTTTCGTGACCGAGTGCGATTTCGCCGTAGTGGCGGTCGACGTGCCCGGTCATGGGGACCGGCCGGTTGACGAGGAGTACAACCGGATCGCGACGCAGAACCAGGCACGTGTGGAGGCCGGCGAAGACCTGGCGCCGCTGATTGCCGGCTTCCAGGCCATGGTGGCCCGCCAGACCGTGCCGGAATGGCGAGCGGTTCTGGACGCGGTCCAGCAGCTCGAACACGTCGGCGTCAGCCCGGTGGGTTACTGGGGGGTTTCGCTGGGGTGTGGGCTCGGCGTGCCGTTTGTTGCCGCCGAACCTCGGGTCCGTGCCGCTGTATTGGGACTTGGCGGGATACTGGCCAAAGCCGAGGATGCCGGCCGGATCACGGTTCCTGTCGAGTTCCTGGTGCAGTGGGACGATGAGCGCGTGCCACGGGACCAGGGCCTGGCTCTGTTCGATGCCTTGGCCTCGGCCGACAAGACGCTCCACGCCAACTCGGGCAAGCACGGGGACATCCCGGAGTTCGAGCTCGACAGCACACTGAGCTTCTTCTCCCGGCACCTCGCCTAGTACCTGTACCGGCCGTCGCGGTGTCGGGGGGGTGGGGGGTGGGTGGGGCTTGAGCGCGGGGGTGAGGGGGGAGAGCCA
>NZ_JBHYKH010000222.1:0-13979 GCF_042741275.1 Streptomyces sp. NPDC058964 | reverse complement strand
GGTGTTTTTTTTAAAACCCCGCCGCCCCCCCCCCCGCGGGGGGGCCCCCCCCCCGCCCCCCCCCCCCCCCCCGGGGGGGGGGGGGCCCCCCCCCCCCCCCGCCCTTCGCCGTGTGCGCACCCGCGCGCGTCCGGGTCAGCCGCTGTGGGAACCGTGGGCGCTGTGGTCGGTCCCGATCTCCACCTCGCCGCCGAGCGTGCCGCGCAGCGCCTTGACGACGCCGTCGTCCCCGACCGCCACCCACTTGCGGCCCACGAGGTAGAAACCGCCGTAGTCCTTGGCGTCGTTGATCCACTCGCGCTGGCCGCGGTCGGTGGCGAAGGTGGCGAGGATGAACTTGCCGTCGGTGTTCTTGCAGATGGCCTGGCGGATCTCGTCGGCGTCCGTCTGGATGTTCGGCTTGCACTTCACCTCGGCGGCCAGACTCTCCAGGCTGCCGGTCGCCGTCGTCGGCACGGCGTCCGCGGCACTCTTTCCGCCGCCGGAGCCGCACCCCGCCAGCAGCAGCGCGGCCGCGGCGCCCGTCACGGCGAGCATCGGTCGGGTCAACCTCATCTGTTCCTCCGGTCCTGATGGGCGTAAGCATGCCGCAGGAAGCCCTCGTCGGGGACTCCGCCCTTCGATACGGGCGCCGTGCGCGGTGCGCTCAAATCCGGTGTGACGGTGGGCACACGCGTGCGAAGGTGGGTCGGTGAACCAAGACTGGGAAGACCGCGTGACCGCCGCCTGGGCCACTTTCGACGACTACCCGGAGGAGAGGGCGGCCGACTTCCGTGCCGTGATCGGCGCGCTCGTCGCCGAGCTGCCCGAGGACAGCCCCCTCGGCCCGTTCGAGCAGGCCTGCGCCTGGGACTCGACCGGCCACTCGGACAAGGCGGCACCGCTGTACCGCGAGGCACTGGCGCGCGGACTGAACGGTTACAAGGGCCGCCGGGCGAAGATCCAGCTGTCCAGCTCCCTGCGGAACATCGGGCAGGCGGAGGAGGGTGTCAAGCTGCTCACCCCCGAACTGGACGCGCCCTCGGACGAGCTGGACGACGCGGTGCGCGCCTGTCTCGCCCTGTGCCTGTCCAGCCTCGGCCGCGACCGCGAGGGCCTTTCCCTCGTCCTCGGCGCCCTGGCCCCCCATCTGCCCCGGTACCAGCGGTCGATGGCCAACTACGCGCGGGCCCTCGTCGAGCCGGAGGACTGAGTCACCCGGACGGCCGGTGACCAACCACCGGTTCACTCGTTTCCCAGGACGTGCAGTCACAGGATGTAGCCCAGCATCACGGACCCGCCTCCTCCGGAGCCCCCGGCCCGGTGGTCGACGTCGAGCAGGCCGAGGCCGCGCTCGTCGAGCACTACCCGCGCCTGGTCCGGCTCGCCTACCTGGTGCTGCCACCGAGTCTCGGGCGCAACCGCCGCGTCCTGACCGCGCACGCCCTCACCCAGCGCGCACTGCCCCGGGGCCGCAAGCCGGCCTCCGCGATCCCGGCCCAGTCGACGGGCCGGGACACGGACCCCGGGTACACCTTCGTCCGCCTCCAGGTCGTGCGTACGGCCCTGGAGGCGGCCAGGCCCCTCAAGGGCCGGCTGTGGCCCCGCCGCTCGCAGTTGCCGCCGCTGCTCCCCCAGGTCTGGGGCCTGCGGCTGTTCCCGCGCTCGGGCGGCGCCGACGAACTCGCCCTGGACCAGAGGCTGGCGACCCTGTCCGGCCCTGGCCGCGCCGCGTACGTGCTGCGCGGCCTGGAGCAGCTCGCCGACGGCGACGTGCACCGGGTGCTGGCGGCCGCCGGGGCCGAGGACCCGCACGAGGCACTGCGGGAGGCCGACGGCGTGCCCGCGCACTACGCGCTGCTCGTCTCCCCGGAGTTCGACCCCTGCTCGCTGCAGGCCCGGCCCACCGACCTGATGCGGCGCAGGCAGCACACGAAGGCCGCGTTCGCCGCCGCGGCCGCGCTCGCGGTCTGCGGCGCGCTGATCGCCCTGCCCGGCGACGGCTGGGGCCCCGACGGCGCCGCCGCCCCCGCGTACGCCCAGAACCCGGCGGCCGAAGCCGCCCTGGACCCGGGCAGGCTGACGCGGATCTCTCCCACCGCCTGGAAGACCTCGGCGCGCGCCGACTTCTCCGTGTGGCCCGCGCGCGGCGCCCTCGCCGGCGACACCGCGCTGCTGCGCCGCGCCCTCGCCGTCTGGGCCCGCCCGGGAGAGACGGTCCGTGTCTCGGCGACCCCCGGCACCCAGACCGGCGGCCCGGCAGGACCGCCCCAGCTGCTGTACGCGGGCGAGGTCGACAACACCCGCGTGGTGATCCTCTACGACGGCCTGCGCATCGTCCGCTACGCCGAGCCGAAGAGCGGAACGGAGGGCGCGGCCCTCGACTTCGCGCGCGTCGACGGCGCGACCGGCGCCGGGGCGGGCGCGCTCGTGCTGGGCCGCTCCGACGGCAACGTCCGTTATCTGACCGCTCCCTGGGTGGAGAAGGCCGCGGAGCGGGATCTGACGAAGCCCGGGGCGGGCGCGATGGACCTCGGCCTGACCGACGGCGTCACCGGCCCGATGTCCAGCCCGGCCCTGCAGCCCGGCACGTGCACCTCGTGGAACGTGCTGCAGCTGACCGACGCCTCCGGCGCGAAGCTCTCCAGCGACCTGGGCGAACTGGTCCCGGCCCACCTCACCACCGGCCGGCCCGGCAGGACCCGCGAGGTGTCGGGGGCGGCGTCGCTGCGCACCTGGGCGCCGTTCGCCTGTTCGCTGGCCGGGGAGCGCTCGGCCGGGGTCAGGAGCGTCAACGCGTGGGCGTACGCCGACCAGCCCCTGCCCGACGGTGGCGGAACGGCCTCCTGGCTGTGCACCCGGGCCGAGACCTGGCGGGGCGACGGGACGGCGGCGCTGGCGCAGTTCCACACCCCGGGCGGGCAGTACGGCGCGGTGGCGGCCAAGGGCACGGACGTGCGTGCGTGCGGTCCGCGCGATCCGCACGTGCTGGCCGGGGTGCTGTGGAGGTCCGGCGCGGGCACCTGGTATCTGCTGGCCGCGGGCAGTCGGGACACCGCGTCGATCCGATCGACCGGCGGGGTCACGGCGAGCGCCCAGGGCGACATGCTGGCCGTGCGGGCCGAGCAGGGGGCGCAGGCGCAACTGTCGGGCACCCTGGACGACGGGTCCGCACTGCACGGCCTGCGCTAGTTGACACTGGCGTCAACAAGTACGCGCACAAGGGTTTCCCTCGGACTTACCCGCCAGTACATTGACGCCATGTCTAACACGCAGGCCCGGCCGGTGGAGTCCGAGCGCATACCGCTCAAGGCCCGCAACGTGTCCTTCTCCTGGAAGGACACACCGCTGCACTGGGTGCCCGGGGACCCGTTCGCCGCGCACACCATGAATGTCCTGCACCTGCTGCTGCCTGCCGGTGAGCGGTGGTTCGTGCATGTGTACAAGCAGGTGCTGCCGTTCATCCGGGACGACCGGCTCCGCGAGGACGTCATCGGGTTCATCGGCCAGGAGGCGATGCACTCCCAGGCCCATGACGAGGTGCTACCGCATCTGAAGGAGCTGGGGCTCGACCCGACGCCGTACACCGCGCAGATCGACTGGTTCTTCGAGAAGCTGCTCGGCGACCGGACTCCCCCGCTGCTGAACGCGTGGGTGGTACCCCCATCGCCGGGCCGGGCCCGCACATGGTGGCTGATGGAGCGCGTGGCGCTCATCGCCGCCATCGAGCACTACACGGCCTTCCTCGGCGACTGGATCCTGAACGCCGGGGAGCTGGACCGGCGCAAGGCCGATCCGACCATGCTCGACCTGATGCGCTGGCACGGTGCCGAGGAGGTCGAGCACCGCTCCGTCGCCTTCGACCTGTTCATGCACGTCGACGGAAGCTACCGGCGCCGGGTGCGCACCTGGGCGACGGCCTTCACCGCGCTGGTGTTCCTGTGGCAGCGCGGGGTCCGCTTCTTCATGGAGAACGACCCGACGCTGATCGACGGCAAGGCCTCGTTCAAGGACTTCTACGTCTGCGGCCGGCGCGGCACCCTGCCCGCGACCGGTGACATGCTGAAGTCCATCCCCCGGTATCTGAGCCGCGCCTACCATCCCTCGCACGAGGGCTCCACGGCACAGGCCGTCGCCTATCTGGCCTCCTCCCCCGCCGCGCTCGCCGCCGAGAAGGCCGGGAAGGGGGCGGTTTGATGCCGACGCTGCGGAGCGTCGCGGTCCTCGCGGGCGTCGCGCTGCTGGCCAGACGGGCCGTGCGGCGGCGGGTCCGGGCCTCGCCGCTGTGGCCGATGCCCGCCCTGGATCCCCCGGTCTCCGGCCGGCCGCGCTCGCGGGCGCTGCGGCTGCTGGTCACCTCGCACGAGACGGTGGCCGAGGGCGTCGTACGACTGCGCCTGGAAGGACGGGACCTGCCGGCCTGGGAGCCGGGCGCGCACCTGGATCTGGTGCTGCCGTCCGGGCTGGTACGGCAGTACTCACTGTGCGGGGACCCGGAGGACACCTCGTCGTACACCGTCGCGACACGGCTGGTCCCGGACGGCCGGGGCGGCTCGCGCGAGGTGCACGAGCAGGTGACCGAGGGCATGGAGCTGGAGGTGCGCGGCCCGCGCAACCGCTTCCCGCTCGTCGAGGCGTCCTCCTACGTGTTCGTCGCGGGGGGCATCGGGATCACCCCGATCCTGCCGATGCTGCGGGCGCTGCCGCAGGACGCGGAGTGGCGGCTGCTGTACGGCGGGCGGACGCGGGCCTCGATGCCGTTCCTGGAGGAGGCCGAGAAGCTCGCCGGGGACCGGATCGTGGTGGTCGCCGAGGACGAGGACGGACGGCCCGATCTGGACGGCCTGTTCGCGGACGTGCCCCAGGGAGCCGCCGTGTACTGCTGCGGGCCCGATGGACTGATGACGGCGGTCGAGGAGCGGCTCCCCGAGGGCGCCGCACTGCATCTGGAGCGGTTCGCGCCACGCGGGTCGTCCCCCGGCGGCAACGCGGAGTTCGAGGTGGAACTGCGGCGCAGCGGGCGGACGTTGACCGTGCCGGCCGGCTCCACCGCGCTGGCCGCCGTACGCGCCGAGCTGCCGGACACGGCGTACTCCTGCGAGCAGGGTTTCTGCGGGACCTGCCGGCAGCGGGTACTGGAGGGCGAGGTGGACCACCGGGACGAGCTGCTCACGGACTCGGAGCGGACCGAGTCGATGCTGATCTGTGTCTCGCGGGCCCGAGGTGATCGTCTGGTGCTGGATATGTGACGGTTCCATGGGAACACCACGACCGGACCGGCCCGTTCGGGGCCGGATCCGATCGGTAAGGTGTTCGCATGACTACCGGGGTTCGCCGCAGAATGGGAGTGGAGGAGCGGCGGCAGCAGTTGATCGGCGTCGCCCTCGAACTGTTCAGCCGCCGCTCGCCCGACGAGGTCTCGATCGACGAGATAGCGTCGGCCGCGGGCATCTCGCGCCCGCTGGTCTACCACTACTTTCCCGGCAAACTCAGCCTGTACGAGGCCGCGTTGAAGCGCGCGGCGGAGGATCTGGCAGGCCGGTTCGAGGAACCGCACCAGGGCCCGCTGGGCGCCCGGCTGCTGCGTGTGATGCGCCGGTTCTTCGACTTCGTGGACGAGCACGGCCCCGGCTTCTCGGCCCTGATGCGCGGCGGCCCGGCCGTGGGCTCGTCGGCCACGAACGCGCTCATCGACTCCGTACGGCAGGCCGCGTACGACCAGGTCCTTTCACATCTGGGCGTCACCGATCCGCCCGCGCGACTGGAACTGGTCGTACGGTCCTGGATCTCGCTCGCCGAGTCGACGGCCCTGATCTGGCTGGACGGCCGGCGCATCCCGCGCGCCGAACTGGAGGTCCAGCTCGTGCACGACTTCGCCGCCCTGGCGGCCGTGAGCGCCGCCAACAACGGCGAGATGGCGGTCCTGCTGCGCGACATGCTCAAGGAAGAGCCGGCCGACGGTCCGTTCACGGACCTGGTCGGCCGGCTCATGTCCCTGGCGTCCTAGCGGACGAACTTCCGGTACGAGGGGTCGAGGTCGCGCACCTCGGCGGAGGCGTGCAGCACGAGGCCCTCCTCCCCGATGTGCTTGCGGAGCAGTTCCAGCACGGCCTCGGTCAGCTTCGCCTTCGTCTCGTCGGTGCGGCCCGCGAGCAGCCCGACGGTGACGTGGACGACGGCGTGCCCCTCCTCCTCGTACCCGAACACGGAGTACCCGCTGTCGCGGAACTGCGTCTTGCAGGCCTCCGGCTTCGCCGCAGCGATCTCGACGGTGGCCTCGTGCAACGCCCGCGCGAAACCCTCGCGGTCGAATGCGGCCCCGATCGTGCGGGAGTAGTCGACGGTGATCTGCGGCACGGGTACTCCTGTTCTACGACGACGCCCCGACCCTACTTCGCCGCCCGGGTGAACACGGCCACCGTCCGCGCCGGGACGGTGAACGTGCCCGAGCCGGCCGCGTAGGCGGAGGTCTTCACCACCGCGTCCGTGCCGTCGGCCTGCACCGGGTGCAGGCGGAACGGCGTCCCGGCGAGCGCGCCGATCCGCTGCTCCTGCTTCTCCGGCGTCGCGTTGAACACCACGACCAGGTCACCCAGCTCCATGGTGATCACACCCGGGGTCTCGTCCTTCCCGGACAGCGGGAAGGAGAGCCGCGACTGCACCTGCGTGGCCGTGCCGAGGGAGAACGCCTTCTCCGTCGTACGGATCCTGAGCAGGTCCTGGTACGCGGCCGAGGCACCGGTGATCTGCGGGCAGCCGACGCTCACCGAGCTCAGCAGGGGCTTGGCGTACGGCCACTTGGACTCGTTGTCGGCCGCCATGGGCAGCCCGCGTCCGAAGCCGTTGCCGTCCGCGCAGTTCCAGTGGATGGCGTTGAACCAGTCGCCGCTGTCGAAGGAGTTGCGGTCCAGCGACTTGGAGCGCAACAGGTCGCTGCCCGCCTGGGACAGGGCCGGACCCTGGGAGAGGGCGGCCGTGGCCATGGCCAGGACCTGCATGCGGGCCCGGTCGGACGCGGAGGTGTCCTTGGGCAGCTTGTAGGTCAGGGCGTCGAACAGGGACTCGTTGTCGTGGGCGTCGACATAGGCGAGCGCGTCGCCGGGCGCGTCCGCGTAGCCCGCGGGAGAGCCGTTGTAGTCGACCTCGGAGCCCTTGACCTCCTTGCCGGCGGTGTCGGTGAAGGTGAAGGACTTCAGGTTGCCGGACAGACCCACCTTGATCAGGTCCTGGTAGTGCAGCAGGCGGGCCTTCTGCTCCTCCTTCGTGCCGTTGGCCGTGGACGAGTTGGGGTCGGTGTAGAGACCGGAGGCGAAGCCCTGGACTCCGGGGTCGGAGTCGAAGGGGCCGCCGCCGCGCACCGCGTCACGGGCCCGGTCGGAGAAGGTGGCGATGCCGGTGCCGGCCATGTTCTGCTGAGTGGCCTGCACGAACCGGGCGTCGTTCGCCACCTCGCCGAAGTTCCAGCCCTCGCCGTAGAGGATGATCTTCTTGCCGTCGACGCCGTCCTTCGCGAGGGTCAGCGCGTCGAGGGCCTTGCGGACGGCGAGGATGTTGGCCTTCGGGTGGTGGCCCATGAGGTCGAAGCGGAAGCCGTCGACCTTGTACTCCTTGGCCCAGGTGACGATCGAGTCGACCACCAGCTTGCCCATCATGGCGTTCTCGGGCGCGGTGTTGGAGCAGCAGGTGCTGTTCGCGACCGAGCCGTCCGCGAGGAGCCGCTGGTAGTAGCCCGGCACGATCCTGTCGAGGACGCTGGTGTCCGCCTGGCCGCTGGCCGCCGTGTGGTTGTAGACGACGTCCATGACGACCCTGAGACCGTCCTCGTTGAGCCCCTTGACCATCTTGCGGAACTGGACCGTGCGGGCGGTGCCGTCCGGGTCGGTGGCGTAGGAGCCCTCCGGAACCGTGTAGTGGTACGGGTCGTAGCCCCAGTTGTAGGCGTCCTTCGCGGCGGTCTTCGCGACGCACTCCTGCTGCTTGTCGGAGTCGGCCGCGTAGGAGGCCAGGTCGCAGTCCGGGGTCGCCTGGTCGGCCTTCTTCTCGGCGATGGTGGCGATGTCGAAGGCGGGCAGGAGGTGGACGTACGACGTGCCGGACTTCGCCAGCTCACGCAGGTGCTTCGAACCGTCGCTGCCCTTGTCGGTGAAGGCCAGGTAGGTGCCCTGGTCCTTCGCCGGGACCGTCTTGTCGGCGACGGAGAAGTCCCGGATGTGCAGCTCCTGGATCTGGGCGTCCTTCAGCGGCACGGCCTTGGGCTTGCGCAGGCTCGACCAGCCGCCCGGGGCGAGGGCCTTGTCGTTCAGGTCGACGACCAGGCTGCGCTCGGAGTCGGCGGTCAGCGCGACCGAGTAGGGGTCGGTGACCTTGTTCGTGACGACCTTGCGGACGCTGGGCGCCCAGACCTTCACGACGTACCGGTACGGCTTGTTCTTCCATGACCTCGGACCCGTGACGGACCAGACGCCGGTGGCCGCGTCGCGGTGCATGGCCACCTTGGAGCCGGCCAGTTCCAGGGAGACGCTCTGTGCCGTCGGCGCCCAGACGGACAGGGTCGGCTTCCCGTCGCGGAAGACCGGTCCCAGCTTCGCCTTGGTCGCGTCGTACACGTCGTCGAGCACGCCCGCGATCTGCACTCCGGTCGCGGCCAGCACCGCTCCGTTCGCCGCACGCTGGGAGGCCACGATCTGGCCGCTCAGCGCCTCGCGCACCCGGTCGCGGTCGCGCGGGTCGACGGACCAGGCGGTGTAGTCCTTGAGGTGCGGGAACTTCGCCTTCTGCGCGTCGGTGAGCGTGGTCTTGGACAGGCGCAGCCAGCGCTCGTCGTCGCTGGTCAGAGTCCCGTCCTTGACGGCGATCGAGCCGTCGTGGGAGTAGAGCAGCTGGGTGGAGGCGGCGCCGTCGACACCGTTCCAGGCGACCGTGTTCCGGTCGATCCAGACCGCCTTGGAGGTGGTCGGGTCGAGGGCGGCCGCGCTGCCCGCGGGCTGCGGCAGCAGGTACTTCTCCTGGCCGTTCAACAGCCACACCTCGTAGCCGTTGGACTTGAGGTCCAGCGACTGGTCGGTGGGGAGATCCTTGTCGTCGCCCTTGTGGATGATGTAGCTGAGGCTGGTGGCACCGTCGCTGAGCGGTACCTCGAAGACCGCGCCATAGGCATCAGTCTTCACCGGCTTGAGGGGGTTCGACCAGTCGGTGGGGTTCGCGGCACCCGTCCAGACGTGCAGGCCCCAGCCGTCGTAGTTCCCGTCGGCCCGGTGGTAGTGGATGACCGCCTTGGTCTTGTCCTGCGCGGGGTAGTCGGGCCTCTGGGTCAGGACGTCGGCCTTGCCCTGTTCGAGCCACACCTCGCCGGTCTTGGTGACGTCGATGGTCCGGTCGGCGGAGACGTCCTTGTTGCCGTCCTTGTCGATGACCAGGAAGCCGACGTTCGAAGCGCCGGACTTCAGCTTGACATAGGCGAAGGCGCCGTAGGCGTCACGGCCGACGAAGGGGTGGCTGGCGGGCCAGTTCGTGGACTCGCCGTCGGCGATGTCGCCCCAGGCGTACAGGCCCCAGTTGTCGTAGTCGCCGTCGGTGCGCTTGTAGTGGACGACCACATGGTCGCGGGAGGAGGCGGTGGGGACCTCCGGGGCGGGCGGGGTGCCGGTGGTGCTGGCCGCCAGGGCGCTCGCGGTCCGGCCCGCGGAGTCGATCACGACGGCCTTGTAGCGCAGGGCGGTGCCGGACGGCACGTCCTTGCCGATGGCCTGGGTGACCTTGTACGGGGCGTGGTCGGCGGAGCCGAGGGTACGCCACTTGCCGTTGCCGACCTGGGCGGCGAACACGACCCTGTCGAGCCGGCCGCCGTCGACGTCGGCGGAGAGCTCGACGGTGCCGGTGGCACCGGCGTCCGGGGCCTTGAGGGTGATCGTCGGCTTGGTGGCGGGCTTGGCGAGGGTGCCGGCCGCCTTGAGGACGACGGCGGAGCCGGCCGGGACGGTGACGGTGATCTTCTTGTCGGCGTCGGTGCTCGCCGTGTCGTCCGTGCCGTAGATCCCGCGGTACGTCATGTCCGCGGAGCCGGTCGCGAAGGTGGCGGTCTTCGCCTCGTCGGCGTTGTTGAAGGCGACGACGTACTCGGCACCGGTCCTGGCGTCCGTACGGGTGAAGGCGTAGACGCCGGAGCCGTCGGCCGCGTACCGCTGGGTCTGGACTCCGTCCGTGAGCGCGGGGTTGCTCTTCCGGAGCTCGGCGAGAGCGGCGATCTGCTGGTAGAGCGGGGCGCTCGTGTCGTAGGAGTCGCTCGCGTGGGTACGGGCGGTGCCGATCTCGTCGTCGTCGAGGTAGTCGGCGACCTTGGAGGCGAACATCGTCTGGCGGGCGTCCTTGTCGCCGCCGGAGCCCGTGAAGCCCTGCTCGTCGCCGTAGTAGACGACGGGGTTGCCGCGGCTGAGGAACATCAGCTCGTTGGCGAGCCGGTCCTTCTTGAGCAGTTCGGCGTCCGTGGCCTTCGGGTTGTCCTGGTTCAGGAAGTATCCGATGCGGCCCATGTCGTGGTTGCCGAGGAACGTGACCTGTTCGTAGGCGTTGGCCTTGTCGGTCGTGTACTTGTAGTCGTCGCCGAAGACACCGGCCAGCTTCTGCGCGCTGCCGCCCTGGGAGGCGTACTGGCGGGCCGCGTCCTGGAAGGGGAAGTCGAGGGTGGCGTCGAGGCGTCCCTGGGTGACGTAGGGGGAGGTGATGGAGGTGTCGGCGGAGTAGACCTCACCGAACATGAAGAAGTTCTTGCGGCCGTGCGCGGCGGCGTACTTGTCCAGCGCGGTCGCCCACTGCGTCCAGAACTCCATGTCCACGTGCTTGACGGTGTCGATCCGGAAGCCGTCGACGCCGAAGTCCTTCACCCAGCGCTGGTAGATCTTCTCCATGCCGCTGACGACCTCGGGACGCTCGGTCCACAGGTCGTCGAGGCCCGAGAAGTCGCCGTAGGTGGTGGACTCACCGGCGTAGGTGGAGTCGCCGCGGTTGTGGTACATGGTCGGGTCGTTGAGCCAGGACGGAACCTTGCTCTCGCTCGTGACCTTCGGGGTGCGCGGGAACGAGCCGGAGTCCACGGCCGGGAACTTCTTCGTGCCGTCCGCGTAGTCGGAGTCGTCGAAGGGCCGCCCGTCCTTGGTCAGATAGGGAAAGGCGCCCTTGGACAGGTAGTCGTAGGACTTCTCCTTGTAGTCGACGACGTCGGCGGTGTGGTTGGTGATGACGTCGAAGAAGACCTTCATGCCCTTGGCGTGCGCCTTGGAGATGAGGGTCTCGAGGTCCTTGTTGGTGCCGAAGTGCGGGTCGACCCGGGTGAAGTCGTTGATCCAGTACCCGTGGTACCCGGCGGAGGCGTTGTCACCCGTCCCCTGCACGGGCCGGTTCTTGAAGATCGGGGCCATCCAGATGGCGGTGGTGCCGAGCCCCTTGATGTAGTCGAGGCGCTTGGTCAGGCCCTTGAGGTCGCCGCCCTGGTAGAAGCCCTTGTCGGTGGGGTCGTACCCGGTGCTGAGGCGGGAGCCGGTCAGTCCGCCGCGGTCGTTGGACTTGTCACCGTTGGCGAAACGATCCGGCATGACGAAGTAGAACTGCTCGCGGGTGTCGTCGTGCCGGGCGGGCTCGGCGGCGAGCTTCGCGTCCGAGGGGGGCGCGGGCGGGGCCGCAGCATGTGCGGCGAGGGGCTGCACGAGCGCGGCGGTGAGGGCGACGACGGCGACCGCCGCGGCCCGTCTCACTGGTGAGCTACGGCGCGTCCGGGGCGCCGGCCATCTCGGTATCACAGGCGTGAACTCCTAGCGATTACGGCTCTCTTGGGTCCGACCCCAACACCGCGGCACGGCTCCGATGCCGGGCGCCCGCGCGACCGTATCGCTAACGAAAGGTTTACAGCAAGAGGCTTGAAACCCACAGCAAGAACTTTCACCGATTGCCTTGACTGGCCTTCTCAACTGGCACACTTTCGGGGGTGGTTGAAACGCGCACTCTGCGTACCCCCCACTTCCGGAGCCGCACGTGACCAGATTTCGACGGTCTCCCGGCTCCTGGAACACGAGCGACGCGATCCCGCCGCCATCGGCCTCGTACCCGACGTGGAGCAGACGGGTCATCGTCCCCAGGAGCACGGCCTTCACGCACAAATACGTCAAGAAGGACGGCTCCGGGAACGTGACCTGGAAGTCCGGAACGAACCGCTCGTACACGACGGGCGGTTCGTCCGGTTACACCACGATCGGCGCCTGGAAGCAGTCCGGGCTCAGCAGCCCGTCTTGCCCGCGTAGATCGCGAGCGCGGTGTTGGCGCCCAGGGTGGCGGTGAACTGTCCGCTGGAGTTCACCGCCACCGTCGTGTTGTTCTGCACGTTGCAGTACGTGCCCGCCGCCAGTGACGTCTGGTAGGTGCGGGTCAGGGACGAGGACTCGTGGTTGATCGCCACGAAGCCCTTGCTGCCGCGCCCGAAGGCGATCGCGTCGTTGCCGTCGTCCCACCAGTCCGTCACCGACTGGCCCCTCGTCGCATTGCGGAAGGCGACCATGCGGATGATCTCCGGCCAGGCGTGCTGGCACTTCCACCCGTCCTGCCAGCAGGCGTTGACCGTGCCTCCGTTGGGCGGGCCCGCATCAGCGTCCGACCACTCGTAGCCGGAGTTGATGTCGGGGGCACCGTAGGGGTAGGCCAGCATGAAGACGTTGGCCAGGGTGTAGTTGGCGCCGTCCTTGTAGTTGAGGGTCGAGCCGTTGCGCTCGGTGTCGTGGTTGTCGACGAAGACGCCGGCCACCGAGCTGCTCATGTAGCCCCAGCCCTCGCCGTAGTTCTTCAGGTAGGCGAGGTTCTCGTTGTTGAAGACCCGCTTGAGGTCGTAGGCGTAGCGGAACTCCTGGACGTCGCCGTTGCCCGTGTACTCGGTGGGCTGGACCGCTTCGTTCGCGCCGTAGATGACCTCCTGCTTCCAGTACACGGAGGGGTTGGTCAGACGGGTCTTGATGTTGGCGAGGTCCTCCGCCGGGATGTGCTTGGCCGCGTCGATGCGGAAGCCGTCCACGCCCAGGGTGAGCAGGTCGTTCATGTAGCCCGCGATGGTCTTGCGGACGTACTCCTCACCGGTGTCCAGGTCGGCGAGGCCGACCAGCTCGCAGTGCTGGACGTTCCAGCGGTCGGCGTAGTTGGTGACCTGGGCCGTGCAGTCGTCGAAGTCGTAGGAGGAATACAGGCCGGGGTAGTCGTACTTCGTGTACGACGAGCCGCCGGTGCCGGTGCCGCTGCCCGCCGCCATGTGGTTGACGACCGTGTCCACGACGACCTTGACGCCTGCCGCGTGGCAGGTGTTCACCATGTTCTGGAAGGCCGTGCGGTCGCCCAGCCGCCCCGCGATCCTGTAGCTCACCGGCTGGTACGACGTCCACCACTGCGAGCCCTGTATGTGCTCGGCGGGCGGGGAGACCTGGACGTATCCGTAGCCTGCGGGGCCGAGGGTGCCGGTGCACTCGCGGGCGACCGAGGCGTACTTCCACTCGAAGAGGACCGCGGTGACGTCCTTGCCGCCGGGCGGGGAGGCGTGCGCGATGGTCGGGGTCATGACAAGGGCGGCGGCCGAGAGAGCGAGCGCCCCTGAGAGGAATCTGCGTGCCATGTGGGGGTTTCCTTCGTCGTTGAAGGTTCTTGCTGAAACGTTGCTGAAACCTTTCGGTTGCGCAGATGTTAAAGGCCCGCCACCCAAAAGGGCAGCGGGCCGTTGAAAGTTGATGCAAGAAGTTACCGAGCGGTGATCAGGCGGTCGTCCACCACACCGTCGTGTCGGCCGGCACCTTCGTCTCGCCGTCGGCCTCCGTCAGCTCGCCGCTGGCGAGCAGGACACGGCCGTTGCGCGCGGGGGGGCGCCCCCACCCCCCCCGGGGGGTGGGCGCCCACCGTGGGCTCGAGGGGGGGCACCTCCGCGTCCCCGAGGAGGGGGGGGGGGGTGGCGCGCGGGCCACGGGCAGAGAGGCACACGC
>NZ_JBHYKH010000221.1:0-13987 GCF_042741275.1 Streptomyces sp. NPDC058964 | reverse complement strand
GCGACGCGCACGCGGACGACGTCCTGGTCGTGTTCAGCTTCCGCAACTACAGCCGACTGACGGTGGACGTGGCCCGGGAGTTCCATGAGCTGGGCGCCTCGGTGATCGCGTTGACCGACAGCTACACCAGTCCGGTGTGTTCCTTCGCCTCGCACGTCCTGGCGGTGGACACCCGCAGCGAGTCGCCGCACCACTCCCCGACGGCGGTGGCGGCGGCGGCCCATGTGCTGGCGGCGCTGGCCGCCGCGGGCGCCAAGGGGGCCGCCCGGCGCAGCCGGCGCCGGGCGGAGCTCTTCCGCTCCTTGGGCAGCTACGGCCTGGGAGCGACGCCGCCCGTCGCGGCCGCGGGCGGGGCGGAGGGCGCGCCGGACCTCCCGGGACCCGATGCCGGCGCAACGGACCCGTCCGGCTTACCCGCCGTACCCGGGCACGCGCATCCGCCCGCACGGTGAGTGCCCCTCTCCCTGCCCCGTCCCGCCTGTTCCCCGTTTCGCGAGCCTGTCTCGCTGAGCCAACGACGGCAGAGGCCCCGTCCTCGCCTCCTGCCGCCGGGAAAGCATGTGGTTCCTTCCCATGAACGACCCTTCCCTGTGTCAGGGCGGCGGCGCTCTGTCCCCCGCCGAGGACGCCGCTCTGATCTCCGAAGTCACCGAGTTGTGCGCCCGGTTGATCCGTTTCGACACCAGCAACTACGGCGGTGGCGACTCCCGCGGTGAGCGGGAGGCGGCCGAGTGGACCGCCTCGCTGCTCGCCGAGTCCGGCTACGAGCCGGTCGTGCTGGAGTCGGCGCCGGGCCGGGCCAGCACGGTGGTCCGCATCCCCGGCGAGGACCGCGACGCCCCGGCCCTGTTGGTCCACGGCCACCTCGACGTGGTTCCGGCCGAGCCCGCCGACTGGAGCTTCGACCCGTTCTGCGGGGAGATACGCGACGGTGCGATCCTCGGTCGCGGGGCGCTGGACATGAAGGACATGGACGCGATGATGCTCGCGACCGCCCGGTCCTGGGCGCGCCGCGGGGTGAGGCCGGCGCGCGACATCGTGATGGCGTTCGTCGCGGACGAGGAGGACACCGGCGAGCTGGGGGCGGGCTTCCTCGTCGACCGGCACGCGGACCTCTTCGAGGGCGGGGGGCGCGCGCCCCGGGGGGCGCGGGGGGGGGCGCGGCGACGGCGGCGCCCCCCCGCCCCCCCCGCCCGGACCCTGGCATCGAGGACCGCCTCCGGAGTGGCGGTCTTCCATGCCGGGTCGATGTGCTCGGCGACCATGCGGGGGCTGAAGCTGTAGAAGGCCGAGGCCACCCGTTCGGTGCCGACCGCTCCCAACGGCGCGGCACGGAAGGGGAAGTAGCTGGGCCAGCGCTCGGCGGTGCCGAATCCGAGCGCGGCGGCCTCCTCGAAGGCCTCCGGCGCGTAGTAGAGGACCGCGTGCAGCGGTTCCAGCAGGTGCCAGAGCTGTCGCGCGCGGGCCGGCTCGACTCCGCCGTCCGGCACCGTCTCGCCCTCGACGGCCTTGCCGACGTGCTCAGACATGACTGACTCCTCACCGCGTCCGGGATCGGTTGACGACGACTCACAGCTTGACACTGACAGGATCGCCTCGGGCCCCAACGCGTGTTCGCGACCCGTGAGGAGGTGGCCCGGCCCATCACCGGGCCGACCTCAGCCGCAGGCCTCCTTCGTGCCCGGCGCGGTCCTCCCCGTGGACGGCGGAGCGGTGGTCACCTGACCGGGTTCACGGGCCGGCCCCGCCCAGCTCGCGCAGCGCCGCCGTCAGCCGGTCCCGCTCCGCCGTCTGCGCGGCGATCCGCGCGTCGGTCACGGCCGGCCGGTCCAGGGCGACGCGCACCCCCTTCGCCGAGACGCGCCCGGCGGTGACGCCGCCGTCCAGGCAGGGCAGGAACACCCGTACGTCGTCCAGGGCCGGCCCGGACTCCAGCAGCTGCCGGATGTTGCGGACCCGGACGACCGCGCCGGCCCCGTGCACGCGACAGCCGGTGGCGGCGCGCCCGGAGGCGATCGGGCCGGCCTGCCCGTGGTGCCGCGGGCGCGCACCCGGCGCCCCGGCCGCCACCGGCTCTCCGATCCGCACCGCCCGCGCCCCGCTCCGTCAGGAACCCAGGATCGAGGCCAGGAACTCCCCTACCCAGCCCAGCAGTTCCCGCCCGACCAGCGGCTTGCCGCCCACCTTCGCGGTCTTCGGGCGCGGCACCAGCACCTGGTGCACGGCCGGCTTGATGACCGTCCCCGGGTACAGCCGCTTGAGCCGCAGCTCCTGCGACTCGCGCAACTCCACCGGGGCGAAGCGGATGTTGGTGCCCTGCAACACGATCTCGCCGACCCCGCAGGCGCGGGCGAGCATACGCAGGCCGGCCACCAGGAGCAGGTTCTCCACCGGCTCGGGCAACTTGCCGTAGCGGTCGACGAGTTCCTCCCGTACGGCCTTGATGTCCTCCTCCGTGTTGGCGGAGGCGATGGCCCGGTACGCCTGGAGACGCAGCCGCTCGCCCGGCGCGTAGTCGTGCGGGACGTGCGCGTCGACGGGCAGCTCGATCTTGACCTCGAGCGGCGGTTCCTCCTCGATCCCGCCCGTCTCCAGCTGCCGGCGGTAGTCCGCGACCGCCTCGCCGACCATGCGGACGTACAGGTCGAAGCCGACGCCCGCGATGTGCCCCGACTGCTCGCCGCCGAGCAGGTTTCCGGCGCCGCGGATCTCCAGGTCCTTCATCGCCACGTACATGCCCGCGCCCATCTCCGTGTGCTGGGCGATGGTCGCGAGCCGCTCGTGGGCGGTCTCGGTCAGGGGCTTCTCCGGCGGGTACAGGAAGTAGGCGTAGCCGCGCTCCCGGCCCCGGCCGACGCGTCCGCGCAGCTGGTGCAGCTGGGAGAGGCCGAAGGTGTCGCCGCGTTCGACGATCAGGGTGTTGGCGTTGGAGATGTCGATGCCGGATTCGACGATCGTGGTGGACACCAGGACGTCGAACTTCTTCTCCCAGAAGTCGACGACCACCTGTTCCAGCGCGGACTCCGACATCTGGCCGTGGGCGGTGGCGATGCGCGCCTCGGGGACGATCTCGCGCAGCCGGGCGGCCGCGCGGTCGATCGACTCGACCCGGTTGTGGATGTAGAAGACCTGGCCCTCGCGGAGCAGTTCGCGGCGGATGGCCGCGCCGATCTGCTTCTCCTCGTACGGGCCGACGAAGGTGAGCACCGGGTGGCGCTCCTCCGGCGGGGTGGTGATCGTCGACATCTCGCGGATGCCGGTGACCGCCATCTCCAGGGTTCTGGGGATCGGGGTCGCGGACATGGTCAGGACGTCGACGTTCGCGCGGAGCTTCTTCAGCTGCTCCTTGTGCTCGACGCCGAAGCGCTGCTCCTCGTCGACGACGACCAGGCCGAGGTCCTTGAACTTCGTCTCCGAGGAGAACAGCCGGTGCGTGCCGATGACCACGTCCACCGCGCCGTCCTTGAGGCCCTCCAGGACGGCCTTCGCCTCGGTGTCGGTCTGGAAGCGGGACAGGGCGCGCACGTTGACCGGGAACTGCGCGTACCGCTCGCTGAAGGTCCCGAAGTGCTGCTGCACCAGCAGGGTGGTCGGGACGAGGACCGCGACCTGCTTGCCGTCCTGCACCGCCTTGAAGGCGGCCCGGACCGCGATCTCGGTCTTGCCGTAGCCGACGTCGCCGCAGATCAGACGGTCCATCGGGACCGACTTCTCCATGTCCTCCTTGACCTCGGCGATGGTCGTCAGCTGGTCGGGCGTCTCGGCGTAGGGGAAGGCGTCCTCCAGCTCCCGCTGCCAGGGGGTGTCGGCGCCGAAGGTGTGCCCGGGGGCCGCCATCCGCGCACTGTAGAGCTTGATCAGGTCGGCGGCGATCTCCTTGACGGCCTTCTTGGCGCGCGCCTTGGTCTTCGTCCAGTCCGCGCCGCCGAGGCGGTGCAGGGTGGGTGCCTCGCCGCCGACGTACTTGGTGATCTGCTCCAGCTGGTCGGTGGGGATGTAGAGCCGGTCACCGGGCTGGCCGCGCTTGGCGGGCGCGTACTCGACGACGAGGTACTCGCGCGTGGCGCCCTGGACGGTGCGCTGCACCATCTCGATGTAGCGGCCGACGCCGTGCTGCTCGTGGACGATGTAGTCGCCCGCTTCCAGGGTGAGCGGGTCGATGGTCTTGCGCCGGCGGGCGGGCATGCGGGCGCCGTCCCGGCCGGCCGCCTTCTGGCCCGACAGGTCGGTCTCCGTCAGGACGGCGAGCCTGAGCGCCGGGTCGACGAAGCCGTAGTCGATCGAGCCGCAGGAGACGTGGACGACGGACGTTCTCAGCTCCCGGAGGTCGACGTCGAGGCGGGCGGCGATGCCCTCGCCGCCCAGCACCTCGACCGTGCGGGCCGCAGGGCCGTGGCCCTCGGTCACGAAGACCGTGCGCCAGCTGTCGGCCAGCCAGCCCTTGGTGTCGGCGAGGGCCCGCGCGGTGTCGCCGCGATAGGTCTCGGGGGCGTGCATGCCGAGCTTGAGCGTGTCCGCCTCGAGTTCGAGGTCTGCGGCGAACGGCGACACCGACCACCACATCATGTCCAGCTCGCGCGCCCGGTCGCGGACGTCCGCAATGGACCACAGGGAGGCCGCGCCGACGTCGATGGGTGCCTCGCCGCCGCCCGCGGTGGCCGCCCAGGAGGCCTGCAGGAACTCCTGGCTCGTCGCCACCAGATCCGCGGCACGCGTGCGTACCCGCTCCGGGTCGCACACGATGGCCATCGCGCCCTTGGGGAGCACGTCGATGAGCAGCTCCATGTCGTCGACCAGGACGGGGGCCAGGGACTCCATGCCCTCGACCGCGATGCCCTCGGCGATCCTGCCGAGCAGCTCGCCCAGCTCCGGGTGTTCCTCGGCGAGGGCACGCGCGCGTGCCCGTACGTCCTCCGTCAGCAGGAGTTCACGGCAGGGCGGCGCCCACAGGCCGTGCTCGGCGATCTCCAGGGACCGCTGGTCGGCGACCTTGAAGTAGCGGATCTCCTCGACGTCGTCGCCCCAGAACTCGATGCGCAGGGGGTGTTCCTCGGTGGGCGGGAACACGTCGAGGATGCCGCCGCGCACGGCGAACTCGCCGCGCTTCTCGACCAGCTCGACGCGGGAGTACGCGGCGGCCGCGAGGGCTTCGACGATGTTGTTCAGGTCGGCGGTCTGCCCGGTCCTCAGGGACACCGGTTCCAGGTCGCCGAGGCCCTTGACCTGCGGCTGGAGCACCGATCGCACGGGCGCGACGACGACGGAGAGCGGGCCGGTCTCCGGGTCGTCGGGCCGGGGGTGGGCGAGGCGGCGCAGCACGGCGAGGCGGCGGCCGACGGTGTCGCTGCGCGGGCTGAGCCGCTCGTGCGGAAGGGTCTCCCAGGAGGGGTACTCGACGACGCCCTCGGAGGGCAGCAGCGAGCGCAGGGCGGCGGCCAGGTCCTCGGCCTCCCGGCCCGTCGCCGTCACCGCCAGCACCGGCCGGCCGGCCTCGCGGGCCAGGGCTGCGATGGCGAAGGGGCGGGCCGCCGGGGGGCCGACCAGGTCGACGTGCATACGGTTGCCGTCCTCGGCCGCCTTGATCGCTTCCGCGAGTGCGGCGTCCTTGACGACGGCGTCGAGCAGACCGTGCAGGCTCATGGAGGGGGCTTCCGTCCGGGGGGTGGGCAACACGAATGACCCGACGCGTGTCACGGCCGGGGGGTCTCCAGCCTACGACGCCGCGCTCGCCCGTGCCGGGGGCTGTGGACAACGCCGGTTCTCGTGCCGTGCGGGGAGGTGGCCGTCCTTGGGGGCTGCCGCCCCAAGGCCCCCGCTTCGGCCTGGACGGCCTCGTCGTCGAAGGCCGGGCGGGCCGGGATCGCCGATCGGAGTCGTTCGAGCACATGTACATGCCCGGTGCCGGGAAGGCCCCCAAGACTCCCCGGCACCGGGCTTTCCCCCGCAACCCCCGTGTGCGGTGGCTGTGGACCCTCGGGTCCGTCAATCCGTCAGTCCGTCAGTCCGTCAGTCCGTCGCGATCGCGTTCAGTACGTTCATCCGCCCCGCCCGGAACGCCGGGACCAGTGCCGCGAACAGGCCCACGAAGGCCGAGCCGATGAAGACCGCGGTGATCGTCGGCCAGGGGATCTCCAGGACGTTCAGGCCCTCCAGGGCGAGGAGCTTCTGGGCGGTCGCGCCCCAGCCCATGCCCAGGCCCAGGCCCAGGAGAGCGCCGAAGAGGGCGATGACCACCGACTCCAGCCGGATCATGCGACGCAGCTGGCGGCGGGAGAGGCCGATGGCCCGCATCAGGCCGATCTCCCTCGTCCGCTCGACCACCGACAGGGCCAGGGTGTTCACCACACCGAGGACCGCGACGATGATCGCCAGGGCGAGCAGGCCGTAGACCATGTTCAGGAGCTGACCGATCTGGTCCTTCAGTTCCTGCTTGTAGTCGGTCTGGTCCCTGACCTGGTACTGCGGGTACTTCTTCATCGACTTCTTCAGGGCCGCGTACGCCTGCTTCTCCTGGCCGTCCTTGGCCTTGGCGAACATGATCACATTGGACGGGATCTGGCTCTTCGGAACGTACTTCTGGATGGTCGCGATGCTCGTGTAGCGCGCGCCCTTGTCGAGCGCCGTGTCGTCGTCGGTGACGGCGGCGACCTTGAGCTTCGCCGTACGGCCGCCCTTGAAGGCGACGGTGATGGTGTCGCCGACGTGCACGCCGTGCTTCTTGGCGTAGTCGCTGCCGACCGACATGGCATCCGCGCCGTAGGCGTTCTTCAGGGTGCCCTCGGTGGTGGTGCGGCGCAGGTCGTCGGAGTACGACGGGTCGGCCGCCGTGATCCCCTTGTCGTCGGCCTTGCCGTCGGGCGCGGTCAGCGTGGCGCCGAGCTCCTTGTAGCGGGTGACGTGGGCGAGGCCCGGCGTCCGCTCCATGGCCCGCTCGGCCTGCGGGACGATCAGCTGCCTGCCCGTGACGATGTAGTCCGCGCCGACCGACTTGTCGAGCTCGCGGGTGGCGGAGGCGACCATGGAGGAGCCGACCACCGACAGGCAGGCGACCAGGGCCAGACCGATCATCAGCGCGGCGCCGGTGGCACCGGTACGCCGCGGGTTGCGCAGGGCGTTGCGCTCGGCCATCCGGCCGACCGGGCCGAAGGCCCGCAGCAGCACCGCGCTGATCACCCGGACCACCCCGCCGGCCAGCAGCGGGCCGATGATGACGAAGCCGATGAGGGAGAGGACGATGCCCGCGCCGAGGACGAGGGAGCCGTCGCTCGCCTTCTTCGCCGCGGCGGCGGCGAACAGGGCGGCGGCGCCGGCTCCGGTGAGGACCAGGCCGATCAGGGCCCGGACCCAGCCGGCCCTGCCGTCGGCCGGTGTGCCGGCGTCGCGCAGCGCGGCCATCGGGGAGACCTTTCCGGCGCGGCGGGCCGGGAGGTAGGCGGCGAGGACGGTGACGACCACGCCGAGGACCAGCCCGGCCACGGGGGTGGTGGTCTTGACGGTCAGGTCCCGGGTGGACAGGTCCATGCCCATCGAGCCCATGATCTTCATCAGTCCGACGGCGATGCCGACACCGGCGCCGACGCCCAGGATCGAGCCGACGAAGCCGAGCAGCAGCGCCTCGACCAGCACCGACCGGTTGACCTGCTTGCGGGACGAGCCGATCGCCCGCATCAGGCCGATCTCGCGGGTGCGCTGGGCGACGAGCATCGAGAAGGTGTTGACGATCAGGAAGATGCCCACCAGGAACGCGATCCCGGCGAAGCCGAGCATGGCGTACTTGATGACGTTCATGATCTGGCCGACGCCCTTGCGGTTCTCGTCGGCGTTCTCCTTGGCGGTCTGGAACTTGTAGGTCCCGGCGCCGAGCGTCTGCGCGACGTTCCGCTTGAGCCGCGCGTCGGAGACGCCGGCCGCGGCGGTGACGTTGATCTGCGTGAACCGGCCGGTGGCGCCGAGCAGCTCGCGCTGGGCGGTGGCGGTGTCGAAGTAGACGACCGCGGCGCCGGGGTTGGTCACCTTGAAGGTGGCGATGCCGACGATCCTGGCCTTGAGGTCACCGGTCTGCGCGATGGTGCGCAGGGTGTCCCCGAGCTCGAGGTGGTGCTTGTCGGCGGTGTCCGCGTCGACCATCACCTCGGTCGGCCCGCGCGGGGCGTGCCCGGAGGTGATCTCCATGGACCGCAGATCGTTCCTCGTCCAGTTGCCGGCGATGGTGGGCGCGCCGGTGCTGGAGCCCATGTTCTCGTTGTCGCCGTCCACGACGGTCACGTTCATCGAACTGACGGCACCCTCGGCCGACTTGACGCCGTCCGCGGTGCGCACCTTCGCCAGCGTGGCGGCGGGCACGGACAGCGGCACGCCGTTCTGCGGGGTTTCGTCGCTCTTCGCGCCCTTGGGGGAGACGGTGACGTCGGAGGCGGTCACCGAGAACAGCTTGTCGAACGTCGTGTTCATGGTGTCGGTGAACACCAGCGTGCCGCACACGAACGCCACCGACAGCAGCACCGCGATCGCCGACAGCGCCATGCGCCCCTTGTGCGCGAAGAAGTTGCGCATCGAGGTCTTCAGGACGGTCATGACGTACGTCCCCGGGCGTCGAAGTCCTTCATGCGGTCCAGGACCTGGTCGGCCGTCGGCTGGTACATCTCGTCGACGATCCGGCCGTCGGCGAGGTACAGCACCCGGTCCGCGTAGGAGGCGGCCACCGGGTCGTGGGTGACCATCACGATGGTCTGGCCCAGTTCGTCGACGGAGCGGCGCAGGAAGCCCAGCACCTCGGCGCCCGCACGCGAGTCGAGGTTTCCGGTGGGCTCGTCACCGAAGATGATCTCCGGGCGGGCGGCCAGCGCGCGGGCCACGGCGACACGCTGCTGCTGGCCGCCGGACAGCTGGGTCGGCCGGTGCTTGAGCCGCCCGGCCAGGCCGACGGTCTCCACGACCCGGTCCAGCCACGCCTTGTCCGGCTTGCGGCCCGCGATGTCCATGGGCAGCGTGATGTTCTCCAGCGCGTTCAGCGTAGGCAGCAGGTTGAACGCCTGGAAGATGAACCCGATGCGGTCCCGGCGCAGCTGGGTGAGCTTCTTGTCCTTCAGGCCGGTGATCTCGGTCTCGTCCAGGTAGATCTGGCCGCCGGTGACGGTGTCGAGTCCGGCGAGGCAGTGCATCAGGGTGGACTTGCCGGAGCCCGACGGGCCCATGATCGCGGTGAACTGGCCGCGGGCGATGTCCACGTCGACGTGGTCGAGGGCGACGACACGGGTCTCCCCCGACCCGTACGCCTTGACGACCTGCCGCGCCCTTGCGGCAACGGCCGTAGGCCCTCCAGTGCCCCCGTGCCTGGGAATGGTCACAGCCGATGTCACGGTAAGTCTCCTATATCGGTGAGCGGATGGGCGGCGCGAGGTGCGGCGCCGGTCGTTCGTGGTGATGCGACGAAGCGGTACGTGGACGAGTCTCGTGGCCGGCGGGGGTGCGGCGCGCTGGTGCGAAGCCCCGTCTTGTGCGGGGGAAAACCCCACCCCTGCCGGTTCGGACAACCGCCCCCCGGCGGCGTAAAGCCAGGTTAAGGACGGCCGGGGGGCCATCTCCTCCTCCAGGGGTACGAACCCTCCCCGAGCCGTAGTACGGAGAGACCCCTAGGGGCCGTCCACCGCCGGGTGGAGTTCCTCTAGGGGTCGGGTCCACCCAGCGGCCCACACAGCCTCCACCCTCCCGTCGCGTCAGGTGCAAGTGGGAAGCTGTCCCGGAGCGGATAGTTGCACAGGGAACACAACGGATGGACGGCGGGGAGGGGATCCTGGTGGACGGTACGAGACCGGCGACACGGGGCGCCGCCGAGCACACCGTGCCCGCCCGGCGGGGTGCGGTCGTCGCGGCCCTGATGCTCGCGATGGCGCTGGCCGCGCTGGACTCCACCGTCGTCTCCACGGCCGTACCGCAGATCGTCGGCGACCTCGGCGGGTTCTCCGTCTTCTCCTGGCTCTTCTCCGGCTATCTGCTCGCCGTCACCGTGACTCTTCCCGTGTACGGCAAGCTCTCCGACACCTTCGGCCGCAAGCCGGTCCTGGTGGCGGGCGCGGCCGTGTTCCTGCTCGGCTCGATGCTGTGCGCGGCCGCGTGGAACATGGGGGCGCTGATCGCGTTCCGCGTGGTACAGGGCCTGGGCGGCGGGGCGCTGCAGGGCACGGTGCAGACCCTGGCCGCCGACCTCTACCCGCTCGAGGAGCGCCCGAAGATCCAGTCCAAGCTGTCCACGGTGTGGGCGGTGTCGGCGGTCGCCGGTCCGGGGATCGGCGGGGTGCTGGCGGCGTACGCGGACTGGCGCTGGATCTTCCTGGTCAACGTGCCCATAGGGTCGGCCGCGCTCTGGCTGGTCGTCCGCCATCTGCACGAGCCGGTGCGCGAGCCGCGCTCCGCCCCGCGCGTCGACTGGGCGGGCGCGCTGGCGGTGTTCGCGTGCGGCGGGGCGCTGCTCACGGCCCTGGTGCAGGGCGGGGTGGCGTGGGCGTGGCTGTCCGCGCCCTCGCTCGCGCTGTTCGCCACCGGGCTGGCGCTGGCCGGCGTCGTGGTGAGGGTGGAGCGGCGGGCGGCGGAGCCGATCATCCCCGGGTGGGTGTGGCGGCGCCGTACGATCGCGGCGGTCAATCTGGCGCTGGGTGCGCTGGGCCTGCTGATGGTGGCGCCCTCGGTGTTTCTGCCGACGTACGCGCAGTCGGTGCTCGGCCTCGCCCCCGTGGCCGCGGGGTTCGTGCTGTCCGTGTGGACGCTGAGCTGGCCGGTGTCGGCCGCGCTCAGCCAGCACGTCTACCGGCGCATCGGCTTCCGTGACACCGCGATGCTCGGCATCGGCACGGCCGCGCTGATCCTGTTCGCGTTCCCGTTCCTGCCGTACCCGGGCGCGGCCTGGCAGCCGACGCTGCTGATGCTGCTGCTGGGCGGGGCGCTCGGCCTGTTCCAGCTGCCCCTCATCGTCGGTGTCCAGTCGACGGTGGGGTGGGCGGAGCGCGGCACCACCACGGCGTCCGTGCTGTTCTGCCGGCAGACCGGGCAGACCGTCGGCGCCGCCGTGTTCGGCGCGGTCGCCAACGGCGTGCTGGCCGCGCGGCTGGGCGGCGCGGGCGACCTGGACTCGGTGACCCGGGCCCTGGACGCCGGTACGGCGCCGGAGGCCACGCGGCACGCGATCGCCGACGCGGTGCACGCGGTGTATCTGGGGGCGGCGTGCGCGGCGGGGCTGGCGTTCCTGGTGCTGCTGTTCGTGGCGCCGCGCCGCTTCCCCGTGCTCAAGGACTGAAAAAGTCCGAGTTAACGCGGGTAACACCCCTGGTCACAGCGGTTGCCGGACAGCAAGCGCATACCGACCGTCCAGTTTGGTGAAAAGGCCGCGCGCCCCGGTACCTGCGAGTAGCGTGCGGTGTTCGCACCCCCCACCTCCCTGCGGTCCGCCGCCACGGACCCGAGCCACGCAAGGAGCACGGGATGTCCTACGACCCGTACCCACCGTCCCCGCCGCACCTCACCTACCCCTGGCAACCGCCGGCCTCCGAACCGCCCCGCCCCCGCCCCCAGCCCCACCACGCACCCCTCGGCCACCACAGCGACCTGCGGATCCTGCGCAGCGCCTACCGCTGGCAGCGGCGCACCGCCACACTCACCGCCCTCGGCTACTTCACGCTGTTCCTCGTCCTGTCCGCGATCGCACCGGACTTCATGACCAGCACCGTCACCGACGGCATCCCCGCCGGCCTGCTGCTCGCCCTCATCCAGCTGCCGGTCACCTGGCTGGCGATCGCCCTGTACGAGCACACCGCGCGCCGCCATGTCGACCCGATCGCGGACCGCATCCGCAGGCAGGCCGAGCTGGATGCCAGGCGGGGGGCGGTGCGATGAACGGGGTCACGGGATTCAGCGGCGCCGCGCAGGCGATGTCCCTGGTCGCCTTCTCCGCCGTCGCCACCATCACCCTGCTGCTGTGCGTGATGACGGGCCCCGACCGCGACGACCTCGACGAGTTCTACACCGGCTACGGCTCCCTGTCCCCCATGCGCAACGGCCTGGCCGTCGCGGGCGACTACATCTCGGCGGCCACCGTCCTCGGCACCGGCGGTGTGATCGCGCTGTGCGGATACGACGGAATCGTGCTCGCCCTGAGCACGGCCCTGTCCCTGATGCTGATGATGTTCCTGCTGGCCGAACCCCTGCGCAACGCGGGCCGGTTCACCATGGGCGACGCCCTGACCCGCCGCATGCCCAGCCGCTGCGTCCGCGCCACCGCCTGCGCCGTGACCATCGCCGCGCTCCTGCCGCTGATGCTGGTGCAGCTCGCCGGCACCGGGCAGCTGATGGCGTTCATCCTCGGCTTCTCCAACGAGTCCCTGAAGACGGGCTGCGTGATCGGCCTGGGCGCGCTGATGATCAGCTACGCGGCGATCGGCGGCATGAAGGGCACCGCCCTCATCCAGATCGTGAAGATCGTCATGCTCCTCGGCTCGGGCGCCCTGATCGCCGTACTGATCCTGCGCCGCTTCGACTGGGACCCCGGCGCCCTGTTCGACGCCGCGGCCGGACAGAGCGGGGCCGGACCGGCCTTCCTGCACTCGGGGCTCCAGTTCACGGGCGGCACCAGCCCCCGCCTGGACATGATCACGTCCGAACTGACGATCGTCGTGGGCGGCGCCTGCCTGCCGCACGTCACCATGCGCATGTACACCGCGTCCAGCGCCCCTCAGGTGCGCCGCTCGATGTCCTGGGCGGTGTCGAGCGTCGCCCTGTTCGTCCTGGTCATCACGGTCGTCGGCTTCGGAGCGACCGCCCTGATCGGCAGGGCGGCGATCGCCGCGGCCGACCCGCAGGGCAACACGGCGTACCTGCTCGGCTCACGGGCGGCGTTCGGCCCCGACGTGACGGGCGCGGAGACGATCCTGTTCACCACGGTGACGACGGCGCTCTTCCTGACCCTCCTGGCCTCCGTCGCCGGAATGATCCTGGCCTGCGCCAACTCCCTGGCCCACGACGTGTTCGCCGCCCGCGTGCGGGAGATGTCCGCCCGCCGCGAGATGACCGTGGCCCGGTTCTCCGCCCTGGCGATCGGCGCCCCGACCATCCTGCTGGCCACCCTGGTCCAGCACCGCAGTCTGCAGCCCCTGGTGACCCTCTCGTTCTGCCTCGGCGCCTCCGCCATCGCCCCCGCCCTGGTCTACAGCCTCTTCTGGCGGCGCTACACCCGAACAGGACTGATCTGCACCCTGATCGGCGGCTCCCTCGCCGTGCTGATCCTGATGCCGGGCACCAACCTGGTCTCCGGCTCCCCGATCTCGGCCTTCCCCGAAGCCGACTTCAACTGGTTCCCGTTCACGACGACCGGCATCGTCTCGATCCCGGCGGGCTTCCTCTTCGGCTGGCTGGGGACCGTGGCCTCCGGCCGGAGCAAGGCGGAGGAACAGCGCCGGCACTACGAGGCGGTGGAGGGGTGGATCCTGGCGGGAGCCGTGCGCAGGGGGAAGTGAGGCGCGGGGGGAGCCGAGGTTCTCCGAGGCGACCGGGCCGCGCCCCGCTCACTCCAGCGCGGCCCGCCCGGTCAGCGACGTCAGGCTGTTGCGCATGTGATCCATGTGCGCCCGCACGTCGTCCCACCGCTCCCCGTGCTCCCGCAGCACGCGCTCGGTCTCCCGCGCGATGCGGTCCGCCCGCACCTCCGCCTCGGCGAGGATCCCGGCCGCACGCTCGCTTGCCTCCTCCTGGCACCGCCGCGCCGCCTCCTCCGCCTCACCGACCTCACGCGTCGCCTCGTACAGCGCGGCCTCGGCCCGGGCCACGAGCTCGGCCTGCCGCGCGTCGAACACGGCACCCTGTTCGACGGCCTCCCGCTCCACGCCGGCCCACACATGTCTCTTATACACCGCTTACGCTTCCTACTACACTTCAAGTTTATATCTCGGTGTTAGCCGTATCATTAAAAAAGTGTTTTGGGGTGTTTGTTGTTGTGTGGGGT
>NZ_JBHYKH010000220.1:1346-14044 GCF_042741275.1 Streptomyces sp. NPDC058964 | reverse complement strand
TTTCTCCGCTGGTGGGGGTCTCTCTGTGAGTAAAACCCCCCCCCCCCCCCCCCGCGCGGGGGGGCCCCCGGACCGGCGATCAGCGCGTCCAGCGGTGCCGTGCGCTCCGCGGCGGCCGTGAAGGACCGGGCCGCCACCGGGTTCCGCGGGGCCGCCGAGCACCCCTCCAGGCCGATCCCCCGCTCGTCGGCGCGAAGTGCGTCAGGGGCGCTCCCGGCCCACCGGGCCATGTCCCCGGGCCGGGGCCGGACCCTGTCAGTCAGGGCGCGCCCGTGAAGTGCTCCCCCGCCAGCGCCCGCACCACGTCCAGGTCGCGGGCGACCAGCGCGTCCAGGAGTGCCGTGTGCTCGGCCGCGTCCGCGACCAGGTCGGCGCGGCCGTGGCGAACCGGGCCGCCGACAAGGGGCCACTGGGAGCGGCGGTGGAGGTCCTCGGCGATCTGGACGAGCTGCTCGTTGCCGGAGAGGGACAGGACCGCGCTGTGGAAGGCACGGTCGGACTCTGCGTAGGTGGCGCGGCAGCCGGAGGCCGCGGCCCGCACGCTCTCCTCGGCGAGCGGCCGCAGGTCGGCCCACCGCGCGGCCGGCACCGTACGGGCGAGGCGCAGCATCACCGGCACCTCGAGCAGCGCGCGGATCTCCGCCAGCTCGGCCAGCTCCCGGGTCCCCCGCTCGACCACCCGGAATCCGCGATTCGGCACGACCTCGACCGCGCCTTCGAGCGCGAGCTGCTGCATCGCCTCCCGCACGGGCGTCGCGGAGACCCCGAAGCGGTCCCCGAGTGCGGGCGCCGAGTACACCTCGCCGGGCCTCAGCTCCCCCGTCACGAGCGCGGTGCGCAGCGCGTCGACGATCTGGCCGCGTACCGAGGAGCGCTGCACGACGACGCGGGGCTGCGGAATCGGCCGCTCACTGTGCGTGTGCTCGCCCCGGGCCGAGGGCGTCGAGGTGTCGCGCTCGCGGGCCACGTCGGCGGCGCGCGGCTGCGCGGGCACGCGGGGCGGGGCGGTGGGGTGATCCGGGATCCCCGTACCGGCGGAGCCGTGTGCGCCCTGCTTCACGGGGGTCCTCCTCCGGGTTGTCGGCACTTGGGTTATTAACGGCGGGTTGTTACTTCTCCGTCAAGCACCATAGGCGCAGGAGGCAACAGTTCAAATTCCGAACGAATCAAATAAGGTAAGGCTTACCTTGCAGTCTTCGTCATCTCGACCCGGCATCCAGTTCGAACCCGCCTCCTGGCGCCCCGACACGATCCGGACCCGGCCCCGCATCCACTAGGATCGCCCGCGACCGGAACACCCCTACGGGGACAGGCGATTCACAACTTCCTCACCTGTCGCGGGAACTTTCCGTGGAACCATCCGTACGGGTAGTCTTATTCGAACTCAACTCCCGCCCCTCAAGCGGCAGTTCGAGCAGAACGCCGCCCTGGGCATCCCCTTGCACTTCCTTGGCGGCCTCTTGCCCCGAAACCCCCTGAGGGCCGGTGGGATTGGGCCACTATGGCGGGCGTTACGCCCTATCCCAATGCAAGGGACCCCAGATGAGACTGACCGACATATCGCTGAACTGGCTGCTTCCGGGCGCCGTACTTCTCCTGGGCATGCTGGCGGCGGTTGCGGTGCTCGCGCGCGGTAAGCGCTCCTCGGGGAAGGACGCGAGCGCGGACGACTCGTGGGAGCGCAGCGAGGAGCGCCGCAGGCGCAAGGAGGCCATATACGGCACCGCCTCCTACGTCCTTCTGTTCTGCTGTGCGGCGGTCGCCGCGGCACTCTCCTTCCACGGCCTGGTCGGCTTCGGCCAGCAGAACCTCGGCCTCACCGACGGCTGGGAGTACCTGGTCCCGTTCGGCCTCGACGGGGCGGCCATGTTCTGCTCCGTGCTCGCCGTGCGCGAGGCCAGCCACGGCGACGCGGCCCTCGGCTCCCGGATCCTCGTGTGGACGTTCGCGGGTGCCGCGGCCTGGTTCAACTGGGTGCACGCGCCCCGGGGCATCGGCCACGACGGCGCGCCGCAGTTCTTCTCGGGCATGTCCCTGTCGGCTGCGGTGCTCTTCGACCGCGCACTGAAGCAGACCCGCCGGGCCGCGCTGCGTGAGCAGGGCCTGGTACCGCGTCCGCTGCCGCAGATCCGCATCGTGCGCTGGCTGCGGGCCCCGCGTGAGACCTACAAGGCCTGGTCGCTGATGCTCCTGGAGGGCGTGCGCAGCCTGGACGAGGCGGTCGAGGAGGTGCGCGAGGACCAGCGCCAGAAGGAGGACCAGCGACTGCGCCGCCGCGAACAGCAGCGGGTCGAGCGTGCCCAGCTCAAGGCGATCAGCCGCGGGCACCGTGGTTTCGTCGGCCGCGGCGCGGGCCGGCAGATGGACGTCCACGAGGTCGAACGCGGATCCTCGCAAGTCACCGCGGAGCCTGCCATATCCGCGCCGGAACAGCTGCCCGTACGCTCTCGGCCCTCCCTTCAGCCCGTCCGCAAAGGGTCTGACCCGATCACCGTCGACCTGACCGCGGAGGACGACACCATGGCCCTGCCGCGGCTCGACTCCCTCGAGCGCAAGCTCAAGGATCTCGAGCAGCAGTTCGGCTAGGACCGGACACCACCCGGGACGGGGGCGTGACCTGGACGGTCACGCCCCCGTCCCGTTCACGCGGCTTCCGCGTCGAGTTCGAACCACACCGACTTCCCGACCCCGTGCGCCCGTACGCCCCACGCGTCCGCGAGGGACTGCACCAGGACCAGGCCCCTGCCGTGCGTGCCGTCGTCGGCGTTCGGTACGCACATCCTGGGTCTGCGGGCGACGAAGTCCCGCACCTCCACGCGCAGTCCGCGCGGTCCGACGACGGCCGTCAGTACGGCGTCGTCGTCGGTGTGGACGATGGCGTTGGTGACGAGTTCGCTGGTGAGCAGTTCGGCTATCTCGGAGCGCCCCGGCTTTCCCCAGTGCCGCAGCAGCTCGCGCAGTGCCCTGCGCGCCGCGGGGACCTCCCGCAGATCGGCCCGCCCCAGCCTGCGCCGGAGCTGCGGGGCGTGCGCCGGTTCCGTGACGTTGACGTTGACGGTCTCTTCCCCCATTGCGTTCGCCGAGGAGGCCCCGATTGCCACGGGACCGCCCCCTCGCGCCTGCCTCTCCATGACCCCCGCCCGTACGCTGTTGCCGGAACCCCTCCTGATCGAACACGTTCACGGGGATCCATGCCCCGTCCGCACGGGGGCAGTCATGTCGAAATGTCAACAACCAGCTCTTCGGCCACGATTGAAGGGCGATTCGGCCCGGCTTCGAGGGTCGTCGGGCGCCGGTTCCGGACGCGGGGCACCTCGTACGCCGCCCCGGGCGTCCCGTCAAGGGCCTACCGATTCCGGTCTGCCGTTCCGGCCGCACCCACGGCAGGACCGGGGCCGTCGATCGTCCGCAGGGACGATTCTGCAGACCTTGTGAAACTGGCCGGATTCCAGCGGTCCGAGGGCCGGCCGACCCTCGTCAGGGGCGTGGGACGTTTCGTAGGTTGGAACGGGCCATCTGCAGCATGCGCCCCACACCTCCGTCCAGCACCATCTTCGAGGCGGACAGGGCGAACCCGGTGACCATCTCGGCGCTGATCTTCGGCGGGATGGACAGGGCGTTGGGGTCGGTGACCACGTCGACGAGGGCCGGCCCCGGGTGCTTGAAGGCGTCCTTGAGCGCCCCGGCGAGCTGTTTGGGCTTCTCGACCCGGCTCCCGAAGGCCCCGCAGGCGCGGGCCACGGCCGCGAAGTCGGGGTTGGTGTTCGTGGTGCCGTACGACGGCAGCCCCGCGACCAGCATCTCCAGCTCGACCATGCTCAGCGAGGAGTTGTTGAACAGGACGACCTTCACCGGCAGGTCGTACTGCACCAGCGTCAGGAAGTCACCCATCAGCATGGAGAACCCCCCGTCCCCCGACATCGACACCACCTGCCTGCCGCGGTCGGTGAACTGGGCACCGATCGCCATCGGCAGCGCGTTCGCCATCGAGCCGTGCGAGAAGGAGCCGATGACGCGGCGCCGGCCGTTGGGCGAGATGTAGCGGGCGGCCCAGACGTTGCACATGCCGGTGTCGACGGTGAACACCGCGTCCTCCGCGGCGAGTTCGTCGAGCACGGAGGCCACGTACTCGGGATGGATCGGGACGTGCTTCTCGACCTTCCGGGTGTACGCCTTGACGACGCCCTCCAGCGCGTCCGCGTGCTTCTTCAGCATCCGGTCGAGGAAGCGCCGGTCGCCCTTGGGCCGCACCCGCGGGGTGAGACAGCGCAGGGTCTCGCGCACGTCGCCCCACACGGCGAGGTCGAGCCGGGAGCGGCGCCCGAGCACCTCGGGCCGCACGTCGACCTGGACGATGGCCACGTCGTCGGGCAGGAACGCGTTGTACGGGAAGTCGGTGCCGAGCAGGATCAGCAGGTCGCACTCGTGGGTGGCCTCGTAGGCGGCGCCGTACCCGAGGAGACCGCTCATGCCGACGTCGTACGGATTGTCGTACTGGATCCACTCCTTGCCGCGCAGCGCGTGCCCCACCGGCGACTTGATCTTCCCGGCGAACTCCATCACCTCGGCGTGCGCGCCGGCCGTGCCGCTGCCGCAGAACAACGTGATCTTCTCGGCCCTGTCGATCATCTCGACGAGCCGGTCGATCTCCGCGTCGCCGGGGCGCACCGAGGGCCGGGAGGTGACCAGGGCGGTCTCGGCGGCCTTCTCCGGAGCCGGTTGGTCCGCGATGTCACCGGGCAGGGACACCACGCTCACCCCGCTCTGCCCGACCGCGTGCTGGATGGCGGTCTGCAGCAGCCGGGGCATCTGCCTGGGGCTGGAGATGAGCTCGCTGTAGTGGCTGCACTCGCTGAACAGCCGGTCGGGGTGGGTCTCCTGGAAGTAGCCGAGGCCGATCTCGCTGGAGGGGATGTGCGAGGCGAGGGCGAGCACGGGGGCCATCGAGCGGTGGGCGTCGAACAGCCCGTTGATCAGATGCAGGTTGCCCGGACCGCAGGAGCCCGCGCAGGCCGCCAGCTTCCCGGTGATCTGGGCCTCCGCGCCCGCCGCGAAGGCGGCCGTCTCCTCGTGCCGCACGTGGATCCAGTCGATGGCGGAGTTGCGGCGGACGGCGTCGACGATCGGGTTGAGGCTGTCGCCGACCACGCCGTACATGCGGCGCACGCCCGCGCGGACGAGGATGTCGACGAACTGCTCGGCGACGTTCTGCTTGGCCATGGCTCTCGCATGCCCCTTCGTCCGCGGTGTAGGCGTCCGGGCCCTTCGAGGTCCATGAATTCACAGCGCGCGCGGTTACGCCTCCCAGACGCCGGCCACCGTGCGGTCGTCGGCATACCCCTTCACGCGCACCTGGGTGTCCGCGAGGAACGCGGCCAGACCCGGCGGAGTGCCGCCCGACCAGCGCCGGGCCAGGTAGGCGCAGAGAGCGGGTTCGCCGCGCAGCGGGTCGGCCAGGCCTCCGCTGCACATCAGCAGCGCGTCACCCGGCCGGGCGACGGACGCGCGGAACCGGAAGGGTTCGCGGGGCGGTTCCGGCGCCGGCTCGTACGGACTCGGCGGCGTCGGGATCCCCAGGTCCATGGTGAGCCGGTCGCCCTCCGGGGTCTCCGCGGGCAGCGACCCGAACCCGACCACGGCGTCGCCGGTGGTGTCGGCGGCCGTGACCCGCGGCTCGATGTCCTGCCACTCCCCGCCGCGCAGCCGGAACAGCCCGCCCGCGCCGACGCCGAAGAACACGCGCGTACGGCACTCCGGGTCGGCCGGCAGCAGCAGGCAGCGCAGGGTCGCCGCGTACTCCTCCGGGTCGACGCCCTGCTCGTCGGCGCTGGCGCGGAGCTTGCCCAGGCTGCGGTCGGTGAGCCGGTGCAGTCCGGACTTCAGGTCGCCGCGCCGGGCGGCCCGGATGTCCTGGACGAGCCTTTGGTGACTGCGCCCCACGGCCCGCCCGATCCACTGGCACACCTCGGCCGCCGCGCGGTGTGCCCCGGGCGTGGCCCGTGCTCCGGTCGCCATGGCCACGAGGATCAGCGCCTGCTCCCCCGCCCCGAACCGCGCGGTGAGCAGCGAGTCGCGGCGCGGCTCTCCCCGGTACCGCGCGGAGTCCCCCCGTGCGGACACGGCCCGCAGGGTGCACGGCCCGTACCGGGCCCCGTCGAGAACGGTGTCCCCCACGAGATCGTCCAGCTCGTCCGGGTCGGCGGCCGGCAGCGCCGTGGGCTCGGCGTCGTAGGTGGGCGGCCCGGAGCCGACGTAGTCGACGGTGGCGGCGGGTGGTGGTACGGCCGGAAGGTCGAGGTGAGTGGCGGTTCGGCCGTCCGGCCCGCCCGGGTCGGGAGCCGGCGGCGTGACCGGTCGTGGCGGCGCGGCGGGTGTGCGGTCCGGCAGCTCCGTGAAGCCGGGGGGCTTGGGGCCGGGCGGGAAGGCCACGGGCCGCTGGGACTCGCCCGGCGGGGGTTCCCAGCCGCCGCGCCGCCGCGGGGGTCCGTCGCCCGGCGCGGTGGGTGTGCGTTGTAGCGGGACGGCGGCCTCCACGGGCGGAGCCGCGTCGGGCGGACCCTCCTCCGGCTCCGCGTGCGGTCCCGCGTCCACCGTGCCCGCCGCCGAGGCGAATCTGTCGTCCAGCGATTCGGCCGTCGTCGTGGGCCCGGTGTCCTCGGTGGAGTCGTCGTACAGCTGCCCCCACCAGTCGTCCTCGTGACGGGTGGGCCTACCCCCCTGCTGGCTCATGCCCCTAATTGTCCACCGCACGGCCCGTATGAAAACGGGGCATCCGGAAAATCCGGCGCGTCTTCCGGCCTCGAACGCCGTGCCGAGGGATGCCACGAACTGCCGTACGAAGCAAGGCGATACGGGATGGGTGCCGAAACACGCCGCCGGGCGGCCCCACCCCCCACGGGAGGACCGCCCGGTGACACCGGAGACGATGCAATGATCAACTATCCGGTGACGCCACCTTGGCAGAGTGACCGGTGGTACGGCGATGATGTGCCGAGGCGGGTTCGCGCCGTGGCCGATTTCCGCCACGGCCGTCCGCGGCGCGGTCTTGATCTCAGGGGAGGGACGAGCGCTGATGCTGGCAGCGATAGGGCTGGACGAGACGCACGAGTCGGCCTACCGGGCGCTCGTGTCCGTGGGCGCCGCGGACGTGCCCGATCTCGCCCGGCGCCTGACCCTGGCCGAGCACGACACCGAACGCGCCCTGCGCCGGCTCGAGCGGCACGGCCTGGCGGCCCAGTCGTCGGCGCGTCCCGGCCGCTGGGTCGCGGCACCGCCCGGCGTGGCGCTGGGCGCGCTGCTCACCCAGCAGCGGCACGAGCTGGAGAAGGCCGAACTGGCGGCGGCGCTGCTCGCCGAGGAGTACCGGGCGGCGGCCGCCGAGCCCGCGGTGCACGACCTGGTCGAGGTGGTGACCGGCGCGCCGGCCGTCGCCCAGCGCTTCCTCCAGCTCCAGCTGGGCGCGAGCGACCAGGTCTGCGCCCTGGTCACCGGCGACCCGGTGGTCGTCTCCGGCGTGGACAACGATGCCGAGGAACAGGCGGCCGGGCGCGGTGTCCGCTACCGGGTGGTCGTCGAGCGGTCGGTGCTCGACCTGCCGGACGGCATCGCCGAGCTGACCGCCGCGCTGAGCCGTGACGAGCGGGTGCGGGTGGTGGACCGCGTGCCGACCAAGCTGGTGATCGCCGACCGCGCGCTGGCCATGGTGCCGCTCACCAGCTCCGCCGAGCCGGCCGCGCTCGTCGTGCACGCCAGCGGCCTGCTGGAGCTGCTCTCCGGACTGTTCGAGTCGGTGTGGCGGGACGCGCTGCCGCTGCGGCTCGGCACGCAGGGGGTCACCGAGCGTCAGCCGGACGGCCCCGACGGCACCGACCTCGAGGTGCTGTCCCTGCTGCTCGCCGGGCTGACCGACGCGAGCGTCGCCAAGCAGCTCGACCTGGGTCTGCGCACCGTGCAGCGGCGGGTCAAGCGGCTGATGGAGCTGACCGGGGTGACGACCCGGCTGCAGCTGGGCTGGCACGCCTACGAGCGCGGCTGGGTGGCCCGGGACGACCGCTGACCCCTTTTCCGGCCTGCGCCCTCACGCGTGCTCCGGCACGCTGGGCAGATGGAGGTGCGGGAGCTCCTGCTGGTCGGGCTGGTGATCCTGCTCGGCCTGTGCGGGGTGCTGGTGCCCGGCGTACCGGGGTCGTGGCTGGTGTGGGCCGCGGTCCTGTGGTGGGCGCTGAAGGATCCGCGGCCGGTGGCGTGGGGCGTCCTGGTGGGCGCCACCGCGTTACTGCTGCTCGCCCAGGTGGTGCGGTGGGCGCTGCCGCCCCGGCGGCTGCGCGAGAGCGGGGCGACCCCCCGGATGCGGGTGTACGCGGGCGCCGGTGCCTTCCTCGGCTTCGTCCTGTTTCCCGTGCTGGGCGCGATCCCCGGATTCATGGCCGGGATCTACCTCCACGAACGCCTGCGTCTCGGCCGCCACGCGGAGGCGATGGCCGCGCTGCGCACGACGATGCGCTCGGGCGGCTCCAGTGTGCTGGCGGAGCTGTTCGCCTGTCTGCTGATCGCGGGGGCGTGGCTGGCCGCCGTGCTGTGGGGCTGACGCCTCACCGCAGGGTGGCCGGGGCGACGGCGGCGGCCAGCGCCTGCATCCCCGCGTCGTTGAAGTGCAGGTGGTCGCCCGGGTCGTACCCGGGCCGGATCCGCTCCGGCGATGCCGGGTCGCGGACGGCCGCGTCGAAGTCGGCGACCGCATCGAAGACACCACCCGTGCGGATCAGGGCGTTGACCTTCCGCCGCACCTCCTCGCCGGCCGCCGTGAAGGCGGTGTAGCCGCCGTACGGCGTGAGGGTCGCCCCGACGACCCGGACCCCGTGCTCGTGCGCCCGGGCCACGATCTCGCGGTACGCCGCCTCGAACTCGGCCACGTCCTTCGCCTCCGGCGTGCCCTTGATGTCGTTGATGCCCTCCAGGACGATCAGGGCGCGCACCCCGGCCCGGGACAGCGCGTCGGCGTCCAGCCGGGCGAGCGCGCTGGGCCCGACGCCGTCCCGCAGCAGCCGGTTGCCCGCGACACCCGCGTTCAGGACACCCAGCCGTGAGCGGTTCAGGCGTTCGGCGAGCCGGTCCGGCCAGCGGTGGTTGGTGTCGGCGGTGGAACCGTTGCCGTCGGTCAGGGAGTCGCCGAACGCCACGACACTGCCGGCGGCCTCCCCGCGCACGTCGACGCCGGTGACGTAGTACCAGCGACTGGTGATGGCCGTGTAGGCGGTGCCGTCCTCGTCGTCGGCCCGCTGCGCGCCGTCCAGGGCCACGTAGCTGGTCTGCAGTGCCGTGCGGTGGTACGTCGCCGGGCCGGAGTCGGTGGGCGTGCGGACCGTGACGAGCAGGTCGGCGGCGTCCGGAACGGTCAGCGGGACCGGATCGGTGAGCACGTCGAGGCCCGGCGGCACGGTGACGGTCCGGGCGCCCTTGAGGGTGGCGGTGCGCATCGAGCCGGGCACGGCGTCCGGGCCGTCGGCCCGCCGCAGGGCGACCGTCACCGCGTCGAGTGTCAGGGGCCCGCTGCCGAGCCGGTTGCTCACCCGGATCCGCACGGCCGTCCCGCCGACACTGATGTGCACGACGTTGCGGATGGCCGCACCGGGGAGCGCCGGGGCGGTCCCGGAGGGGGCGGTCTCCCAGGTGCCGGTCCAGCGGCCCGGGCCGGGCGCCGCCCGTCCCGCCGTGGCCGTGGGCGTCGGGGTCGACGCGGTGTGCGCCGTCGCACTCGGCGCCGCCATCGCCGTCGTGCCGACGGGCAGCAGGAGCAGCAGTGCGAGAACCCGTCCGCGGCTGACCATGTGTGCGCCCGCCCTTCCCCGTTGGCCCGCAGGAGGCGACCGTGACACACGGGCGGGAGGTGTCGGGGGAACATCACCGTACGGGACACCCGCACGGCCCAGCCGGACCGGTCCGGAGCAGGCCGACGGCCCTGGGTCCTGTCGTCGCATCCCCGCCGTCCGCCCGAAGGCCGGGCCCGGCGGCGTCATGGGGTCCCCCTGTTCGGGCAAGGCCGAGGGCCCGGGGGAGCGTGCATGGCGTCGCGGGACAGGCGGGGATTCGCCGACAGGGCCTGGGACCGACAGCCGATGTGCCGGGCCGCCGCACGTGTTCGGCTGGCGTCATGACCGAATTCAGCGAGGCCGAGCGCGCTCGTCTGCGGTCCCAGCGGCTGGGGCGGATGGCCACCGTCGACGAGCACGGGCAGCCGCAGGCGAACTCCGGTGGGCTTCTTCCCGCAGGACGGGACGATCCTGATCGGCGGGTACTCGATGGGTGCCACGAAGACATGGCGCAATCTCCGCAAGAACCCGAAGGTCGCGCTCGTCGTGGACGACATCGTCAGCACGCGCCCGTGGAAGGTCCGCGGCATCGACATCCGCGGCGAGGCCGAACTCCTGCTCGGCCCGCACGACTTGGGGCCGCACATGAGCGAGGAGGTCATCCGGATCCATCGCCGCCGGGTGCACAGCTGGGGGCTGGACGACTAACCGCCGAGCGCCCCTTCCAGGGTGAGCAGCCGCACCTTCCGGTCGAGCCCGCCCGCGTAGCCGGTCAGGGAGCCGTCCGCGCCGATCACCCGGTGGCAGGGGCGGAGGACGAGCAGCGGGTTGGCGCCGATCGCGCCGCCGACGGCCCGTACGGCCGCCCGGGAGGCGCCGATCCGCGCGGCGATCTCTCCGTACGTCGTGGTCGCGCCGTACGGGACGGAGTCGAGGGCGGCCCAGACCCGCTCCCGGAACTCCGTGCCGTCGCTCCGCAAGTCCAGCCGGAACTCCTTGAGTTCACCGGCGAAGTACGCGGCGAGCTGTTCCTCGGCCGCCCGGAAGGGGCCGGGGTCCCGACGCCAGCCGTCCAGCACGGTACGGCCGCCCTTCTGCCCCGGCACGGAGAGCGAGGTCAGCGCGCCGTCCGGGTCGGCGGTGAGGAGGAGCGGGCCGAGGGGCCCCTCCGCGGTCGTCCAGTACGTCGTCGGTAGGGGGATCATGCCGACTCCAACTCCTTTTCCACGAGCAGGTGCTGCACGGCGTACGAACGCCAGGGCCGCCAGCCGTCGGGCACGTCCTCGCCCGGCGGCGCCACGTCGGGGTCACCGAGGGCCCGGACCCGGACGGTGGCGGCGACGGCCGGGTCCATGCCGGGCAGGGCGAGCAGCGCCGCCTGGGCGTCGTCCCGGTCGGCGCCCGGGTCGAGCCGTACGGTTCCGTCGGCGAGCGCGGCGGCCAGCGCGCCCAGGGTGCCGTGCGGCTCGGCCTCCGCGAGGACGGCGGGCTCGGGGAAGAGATGGGTGAGGCTGCCGCAGGGGGCGTCCAGCGCCTTGCCGTACCGCAGGACCAGCCGCTCGGCCTGCGCCGGCCCGACCAGTGCGCGCACGGCGAGCTCCGCCGGGTCGGCGGCGCCGGGCGAGCGCAGTCCCGGCCGGGCGGCGACCAGAGGAGCGAGCCGCTCGTCGGCGCCGAGCCGCTCGTCGACGGCGTACGGATCGGCGTCGAGGTCGAACAGCCGGCGCAGCCGCTGCACGGCGGTCGTCAGGTCCCGCGGATCGGTGAGGTGCAGCCGGGCGTCGAGCCAGCCGCCGGGGTGTGCGGCGGTCCCCGTGGCCGTGGCCCCCGTCCGCTCCTCGACGGCGACGATCCCGGTGCCGTACGGCAACCGCAGGGTGCGCCGGTAGGTACGGCGGCCGGGCTCCCCGCCGACCTCCTCGACCCCGCTCACGGCCTCGCGCCGGAGCAGGTCGAAGACGGCACCGGACTGGTACGGCCCCCGGTGCGCGAGCCGCAGCGGGATCCCCGCGCCCGGGGTCGCCCTGCGCAGGCCTCGTTCCCTGGGCGCGGCGGCCCGTACCTGCGTCGGTGTCGAGGCGTACACGGCCCGGATCGTGTCGTTGAACTGCCGCACGCTGGCGAATCCGGCGGCGAACGCGATCTCGGTGATCGGCAGGTCGGTGGTGTGCAGCAGCACACGCGCGGTGTGCGCCCGCTGGGCACGCGCGAGCGCGACGGGACCGGCGCCCAGCTCCGTGGTGAGCTGCCGCTGGACCTGCCGCGCGCTGTAGCCCAGCCGCGCGGCGAGCCCGGCGACGCCCTCGCGGTCGACGACCCCGTCACCGATCAGCCGCATGGCCCGGCCCACGACGTCGGCGCGGACGTTCCAGTCGGCCGAGCCCGGCACGGCGTCCGGGCGACACCGCCGGCAGGCCCGGAACCCCGAGCCCTGCGCGGCGGCGGCCGTGGCGAAGAACCGCACGTTCCGCCGCTTCGGGGTCACCGCCGGGCAACTGGGCCGGCAGTAGATCCCGGTCGTCTCGACGGCGAAGAAGAACTCCCCGTCGAACCGGGCGTCCCGGCTCCGCACGGCCTCGTACCTGGTGTCTTCGTCCATCACGCTTCCAGTGTGGGTGACGGACACCGAATCGGTCTGGCGGAAAACGGACACGCAGGTTCGGGCCGGAGCGGGGGTGCGGGGGCGGGAGCCCCCCGGGGGCCCCCCCCCCCAGGGCCCCACCCCCGCGAGACCACGGCGCGGGGGCCCCCCCGCCGGGGGGGGGCGGGGCGGCGGCGGCGGGGGGGTTCGGGGCCCCTTGGGTGTGTTCGTCCGCCGGGGGGGGCGGTGGGTCGTTCGCCGGCCCCGGGGGGGGCGGCCGGCGGGGCCCACCGCGCGAGCCACAGCGC
>NZ_JBHYKH010000220.1:0-1336 GCF_042741275.1 Streptomyces sp. NPDC058964 | reverse complement strand
GGGATCGACACAGCGCGCCTAACTCCAACGCCCCCGCTTGAACTCCATCGCCGCCTTCCCCTCGGCCCCCTTCCGCTTCCAGTCCCGCCGAAGCTCCGCACGGAGCCGCGCATCGGTCTTGGCGACGATCCACTGGTTCTCCCGCGTGAGCTTCCGGTAGCTCTCCAGCCGCCGGACCGGCAGCTCCCCGGAGTCGACGGCGGCCAGAACGGCGCACCCGGGCTCGGAGTCGTGGGCGCAGTCGTGGAACCGGCACCGCTGAGCCAGTTCCTCGATCTCGGAGAAGACCTGCCCGACCCCGCTCCCGGCGTCCCAGAGCCCGACGCCCCGCAGCCCGGGGGTGTCGATCAGTACGCCCCCGCCCGGCAGGGCGAGCAGATTGCGTGTGGTGGTGGTGTGCCGCCCCTTGCCGTCCATGTCCCGCGTGGCCTGGACGTCCATCACGTCCTCCCCGACCAGCGCGTTCGCGAGCGTCGACTTGCCCGCACCGGACTGTCCGAGAAGCACGGACGTGCCCCCGGACACGAGCGCGACGAGGACGTCGAGCCCCTCCCCGTGCAGCGCGCTGACGGTCAGGACGGGCACCCCGGGCGCGGCCGTCTCCACGTCCTGGACGAGGTACGACAGGGCCACCGGGTCGGGCACGAGGTCCGCCTTGGTGAGCACGACCAGGGGCTGCGCCCCCGACTCCCAGGCCAGTGCCAGGAACCGTTCGACGCGGCCGAGGTCCAGCTCGGTGGCGAGCGACACGGCGACGATCGCGTGGTCGACGTTGGCGGCGAGGATCTGCCCCTCGGACCGCTTGGAGGAGGTGGAACGGACGAAGGCGGTACGGCGCGGCAGACACGTCCGTACGTAGCGCGGGTGGCCGCCGGGTTCGACGGCGACCCAGTCGCCGGTGCACACGACCCGCCGCGGGTCGTGCGGGGTGACGAAGGCGGTGTCCGCCCGGACGACGCCGTCGGCGGTGACGACGTCGCACTGTCCGCGGTCGACGCGGACGACCCGCCCGGGCAGCAGCCCTTCGGAGTCGTACGGGGCGAACTGGTCCGCCCATGCCTCGTCCCAGCCGTAGGGAGCGAGGGCGGAGAAAACGGTGCTGGAAGTCAAGGGTGACCCTTCACAAGGGTGGCCCCGGCAGGTGCGCGGTGGTGCGCGCTGAAGTGTGAGGTCGTCAGCCGGTGGCCACGGAGGTGGACTTGATGAACTCCTGGATGCGGGCAGCGCCCATCTCAGTGACAGCCATCGGTCGACACCTCCCAGTCCTCACTCGCTCCGGCGACGGCGGCCGTCCGGCCGCCGATCGATGCGCACTCACCATAGAGGACCGCCGAAC
>NZ_JBHYKH010000219.1:0-14060 GCF_042741275.1 Streptomyces sp. NPDC058964 | reverse complement strand
CCCCCCGGGGGGGGGGCGGGGGGGGCCCGGCCCCCCGGGGGGGGGGTGCGGCCCCCGCTGGGGGCGCCGTCGTCGTCTTGGGGGGGGCCGCGGGGCCGGACCCCCGCCCCCCCGGCGCCCACGACTCGCCCCGCGGCCGATGTGTGGGGGGAGACCGCGGGGCGAGAGTCCTGCCATGAAACAGGTTCTGGAGCTGACCGGATTCGTCGCCCTGGTGCAGGGCGTGCTGGGCCTGGTGCACGAGTTGACCCACTGGCATGTGGGATTCGTCCAGCGGCTCGGCTTCCTCGACGGCTACGAGGTCTACGCGAGCGCCGGGCTGGTGGTGTCGGCGTTCGCGCTGTTCGCCGCCGCGGAGAGCCGGAGGTCCGGCTGAGCGCCGGCCGGACCTCCGGCTCGTCGCACCGTTCCCTCGGACCCGGCGTCCGGCTCAGCAGCCGAAGTCGATCAGGTCGAACGTGGCGTAGTGGTCGGCCGTGTAGTAGTCCTCCTCGTACTCCTCACCGGTGACGATGCGACGGGCACCGCGCGTGGAGGAGCCGGGGGTCTTCACCGTGTACTCGTGGTAGTAGCCGTTGGGCTGGCTGGGCAGGACGCCTTCCGAGTTCCGGAAGACGGTCCCGTCCTGCGAGTACGGGAAGGGGCCGCCCTGGTCGATGAGGCTGAGGGTGGTGTACGCCTGTGAGGGGAGGTCGCCGTAGCAGATGCTGCCGGTGGAGGAGGCAGCCGCGTCCGCCGTGCCGGCGGTGACGGTGCCGCCCACGAGCAGGGCGGACAGGAGGGCGCCGGCGGCGCCGATGCGAGTGATTCGTGGGGGGAATCTCATGGCCACATGATGACGCGCGTAGAGCGTGGCATGTCAATGACAAAGTTGAAGTTTCTCCCAGCAAGTCCGATGAATTTTCAGGGAGTTAACCTGCGGCCCGCCGTCCCCACGCGGTCCCCACAAGCACCAGCGCGCCACCCGCCAGCCCGAGCGCGCCGAGCCGTTCCCCGCCGAGCGCGATACCGGCAGCGGCGGCCCACAGCGGCTCGGTGCCGAGCAGCAGGCTGACCCGGGACGGGGAGGTACGGCGCACGGCCCACATCTGCACGAAGAACGCGAACAGCGTGCACAGCGCGGACAGGAACAGCAGCCCGGCCCACTGACGCGCGCCGAAGCCGGCCGCCGTCGCCCACGGCGTCGGGCCGGTGCCGGCCGACAGGACCGCGAAGACGGCGACGGTGGTGCCCAGTTGGACGGCAGTGAGGGGCAGCGCGTCCGCGCCCTGTACGGCTCTGATCCGGGACATGGCCAGGACGTGCAGGGTGCGGGCGAGCGCCGCGAGCAGCATGAGCAGGTCGCCGGGCGAGGGGCCGGTGAAGCCGCCGCCCTGGGTGAGCAGCACGACACCGGCCACGGAAAGGGCCGCCGCGCCGAGGAACGTCCGCGCGGGCCGGGTTCGGGTCACGACGGCCTCACCGAGCGGTGTGAGGATCATGGTGAGGCTGATGATGAGGCCCGCGTTGGTCGCCGAGGTGTGTACGACGCCGTACGTCTCCAGCAGGAAGATTCCGCTCAGGATCAGGCCGAGCAGCGTGGCGCCGCGCCACTGGGCGCCGGTCAGGGCGCGCAGTGACCGGTGGCCGACGGCCGCCAGCACCGGCAGGACGAGGGCGAAGCGCAGCACGAGGACAGCGAGCACCGTGCGCGCGGTGGTGATGTCCTTCGCGGCGAGGTAGCTGGCACCCCAGACCACCGCCACGAGGAGCAAGGGCAGATCGGTGAGCCAGGCGCGGCGGGACGCGAGGGCACTCGGTGCGGCGATCGACGACATGGGGGCGGCTCTCCCGGTCTCCGTCGGCGGTGTGGAGACGTCGGCGGCTCGCACGCGGACGATCACCGTACCGGTCCGGATGATCTACGGCCAGACGTCTTCCGGGAGCTCGCACGAGCCGTATGCCGTGCCGGCCCGCCAGGTCGTACGACTCGATGCAGACCCCTGCCCCCGTGACGCGTCCGCCGCTGTGGGTGACGGCGGTCGGGACCTCATCGGTCGGCCGGCTGCCGTGTCACCCCACGTGCGTGGAGAACAGTCCGCCGGTCGGCCCCTGCTTGTCGCCGCCCTGCGCCTTCCGGAGGGCGTTGGCGAGGCTCTCGATGGTCAGGGACTGCAGGATGACCCGGCCGTTGCCCTCCAAGGTGGCCAGCGACAGGCCCTCGCCGCCGAAGACCGCGTTCATGATCCCCTGGCGGTTGAGGCCGCCGACGCGCTGGACGCCGTAGTGGATGCCCTCCTCGAAGGCGACGACACAGCCGGTGTCGACCTCGATGCGGCCACCGAAGTCGGCCGGGTCGAGGTCGATGAAGTTGCCCGCCCCGGCGATGATCACCGTGCCGTACCCGGTGAACTTCTCCAGGACGAAGCCCTCGCCGCCACTCCTGCCGGTGCGGCCGCCCTGGAAGGCGATGCCGAAGTCGACCGTGGACTCGGCGGCGACGAAGGCGTCCTTCTCGGCGAACCACGCGCGCGTGCCGTTGAGCTCCAAGGCGCGCATCTCGCCCGGGAGCACGCCCGCGAAGCCGACCGTGCCCTCGCCGCCGTGGGCGGTGAAGTACTGGAACGCCAGCGACTCGCCCGCGAGGGCGCGCTGGCCGACCTGCATGGCGGTGCCCATGGCCTGGCGCAGCATGCCGCCCATGCCGCCGCCCCCGCCTCCCCCCTGGGGCGCGCCGCCGTTGCCCGACGGGCCGCTCAGGCGGGTCTCCATGGTCACGTTCGTGGTCTTGAACAGGAACTTCCCGGCCTCGCAGTACACGGTCTGGCCGGGGTGCAGGTTGACGACCGCCATCTGCATGGCGTTGCCGACGATCTCTTGCTGAAGGGTCACGGGAGTGAGAACGCAAAGACGGAGGGAAGAGTTCCGGTTGCTGGAGATCGGTGTCCGTCGACCGCCAGCACTACCGGTCGGCGGCCGGTGGGATGGAGCCATGACAACAACGCACGAAACCCTGAACGGCAAGGTGGCCCTGGTGACCGGCGGCAGTCGTGGCATCGGTGCGGCGACGGCGCTACGGCTCGCGCGGGAGGGCGCGGACGTGGCCGTCACCTACGTCGACGGCAAGGAGGCGGCCGACGGCGTCGTACGGGCCGTCGAGGAACTGGGGCGCCGGGCATTGGCGCTGCGCGCGGACTCCGGGGACGCGGCGGAGGCGGCGGGCGCGGTCGAGCGGACGGCGGAGCGGCTGGGCGGGCTCGACGTCCTGGTGAACAACGCGGGCGTGGGCGTGCTCGGCCCGCTGGACTCCCTGTCGCTCTCCGACGTCGACCGGGTGCTGGCCGTGAACGTCCGGGGCGTCTTCCTGACCTCGCAGGCGGCGGCCTCCCGTATGGATCCGGGCGGCCGGATCATCACCGTCGGCAGCTGCATGGCCCAGCGCGTGCCGGGTCCCGGCGGGACCCTCTACACGACGAGCAAGTCGGCCCTGACCGGCCTGACCAAGGCGCTGGCCCGGGAGCTGGGCGGACGCGGGATCACGGCGAACATCGTGCACCCCGGGCCGATCGACACCGACATGAACCCGGCGGACGGCCCGTACGCGGACGGTCAGGCGGCGATGACGGCGCTGGGACGCTTCGGGTCGGCCGACGAGGTCGCGGCCATGGTCGCGTACCTGGCGCGGGCGGACTACGTCACGGGGGCGGAGTTCGCGGTGGACGGCGGGTTCGCGGCATGAGCGTCGGGTCGGCGTCTCCCGGACCCGGCGCAGACGGCTGAAGCCGCGGCCCGCGCGGACCCGGGCGAGGGGGCGGATCTCCGTGCTGTCACGGCTCCGGAGATCGACCGGTCCGGTGATGACCACCGGAAGGCGGTGAGGAGCGGCCGCACGGCATGGGGGGAACGGTCGGTGAGGGTGACCGCCGGCGTGGCGGCGGCCGCCGGTGAAGCGGTTCGGCCCGGCCTCGGGTCGCGGGTGGCGACGTTCAGAGCGGTGCCGCCCACCGATCCGAGGAGCGGGACCGCCATCACGCCTGCCCGTGAACACCCCGTTCCCCGCGGGGTGTTCACGGGGAGCGGGGTCAGCCGCCCAGTTCCTGGTGGCGGGCGGCCAGGGTGGTCGCGCCCTCCTGTGTGAGGGAGCCGAACAGGCGCAGGCGGGAGATTCCGCCGTCGGGGAAGATGTCCACGCGCGCGTGCGTGCCGACGGCGGGCTCCGGCAGGACGAAGCGGTGGTTGGTGTCGGGCTGGAGGCGGGTGCGCGGGAGGATCTCGCGCCAGTCGCCGTCCTCGCCGTCCCGTACGGACACCGACGCCCAGCCGGCGCTGTTGCCCTTGAGGCAGGCCGTGTCGATCTCGATCGCGCGGACCTCGGACCGGGCGGCCAGCCGGTAGCCGATCCAGTCGTTGCCCCGGTCACGGCGGCGGCGGGTCTCCCAGCCGTCGTCCATCTTGCGGGAGCGGCCCGGCTGAATGGTGTTCGTCGCCGGGGAGTAGAAGCGGTCGGAGGCGTCCTCGACCCGGCCGCCGTTCTCCAGGGCGACCACGTCGAACGTGCCCAGGGCCGCCAGCCACGCGGGGTCGGGGACCACTTCGCCGTACACCCGCAGGCGCGCGATGCCGCCGTCGGGGTGCTGGTTGACGCGCAGGTGCGTGAAGCGCTGTTCGACCGAGACGGCGAAACCGTTCGCCGCGTGGCCGCCGACGGGGGTGCGCGGCACGAGGGTCGTCCACTTCACGTCGTCGCCGAGCAGTTCCTCCGGGGACGGGGAGCCCGGCACGCACGTAGCCTCGACCGACACGGCCTGCGGGTAGTTCCCGCGGAAGTGGGCCGTGTCGACGACGACGCCCCGGACGACACCCGGCGCGCCGAGGCGCACGAGCGCCCAGTCGTGGTCCTCGGCCGTGGGCCAGGGGTGCTCGGCGGAGGCACCCCGGCGGCGGCGCGTCTCCCAGCCGTCCATGATCTTGCCCTTGTGTCCGAAGTGCTCGGGGTCGAACTCGGCCCGCTCGGGCACCAGCAGGTTCTCCCGCTGGGCGAAGAACTCGTCGTTGGCGGCGATGACACCGGCACCGAGCCGCCGGTCGGCGAGATCGGCGTGGTGGGTGAAGGGGAAGTCGGCGGTGCGGTAGTCCGCGTACGGGTCACCGCCTCCGTAGGGGTTCGCGTCGCCGGTGAAGCTCTGGGTCGCCGTCACGGTGATCAGGGGTTCCTTTCGGGAGTCGGCCGCCGCTGGAGCGGGGGCGGGTCAGGTGGTACGGCTCAGCAGTTCGCCCCTCGGGTCGGTGAACTCGCCCTCCGCGACGATGCGTTCGCCGCGCAGCCAGGTGGACTTCACGACCCCGGACAGGGTCTTTCCCGCGTACGCCGTGACGCGGTTGCGGTGCTGGAGGGCCGCCGGGTCCACGGTGAACGTCTCGTCGGGGGCGAGCACGGCGAAGTCGGCGTCACGGCCGGCCTCGATGGCGCCCTTGCGCGCGTCGAGGCCCACGAGGGCGGCCGTACGCGTGGACATCCAGCGGACGACGTCCTCCAGTCCGTGTCCGCGCCTGCGTGCCTCGGTCCAGACGGCCGCCAGGCTCAGCTGGAGGCCGGAGATGCCGCCCCAGGCGGTGGCGAAGTCGTCGGTCTTCAGGTCCGCCGTGGACGGCGAGTGGTCGGTGACCACGCAGTCGATGGTGCCGTCCGCCAGGGCCTGCCAGAGCAGGTCCTGGTTGGCGGCCTCGCGGATGGGCGGGCAGCACTTGAACTCGCTGGCGCCGTCCGGTACTTCCTCGGCGGTCAGGGTCAGGTAGTGCGGACAGGTCTCCACCGTGATGCGTACCCCCTCGGCCTTGGCCGCGGCGATCAGGGGCAGCGCGTCGCTGGAGGACAGGTGCAGCACGTGCACGCGCGCGTGGAGGCGCTTCGCCTGGGCGATCAGGCCCGCGATGGCCGAGTCCTCGGCGTCGCGCGGGCGGGAGGCGAGGAAGTCGGCGTATCTGGGGCCGCCGTGCTGCGGGGCAGCGTCCAGGTGGCGCGGGTCCTCCGCGTGCACGATCAGCAGACCGTCGAACCCGGCGATCTCGGCCAGGGACCGGGACAGCTGCTCCTGGCCGAGGTGGGGGAACTCGTCCACTCCGGACGGCGACAGGAACGCCTTGAAGCCGAAGACGCCGGCGTCGTGCAGCGGGCGGAGGTCCTCGACGTTGCCGGGCAGGGCGCCGCCCCAGAAACCGACGTCGATGTGCGCCTTGGCGGCGGCCACCCGCTGCTTCGTACGGAGGTGGTCGACCGTCGTGGTCGGCGGGAGGGAGTTGAGGGGCATGTCGACGAGGGTGGTGATGCCACCGGCCGCCGCGGCACGCGTGGCGGTCCAGAAGCCCTCCCACTCGGTGCGGCCGGGGTCGTTGACGTGCACGTGGGTGTCGACCAGGCCGGGCAGCAGGACGTCGTCACCGAAGTCCTCCAGGCGGGCCGTGGCGGGCACTTCGGCGTCGTACGGCAGGACGGCCGTGATCCTCCCGGCGGAGACCGCGACCGCAGCGGCACGCGTCCCCTCCGGGGTGATGACGCGCGTCGAGCGCAGCACCAGTTCAGCGTCGGACACCCGCAGACCCCTCTCTCTGCCGCCGTCTTACTTCCAGGAAACGGGATTTACACCCACGTAACGGAATTCAACGTTCTGTTGAAGGAGTCTTCACTCCCGCCCTCCCGCCGTCAAGAGGCACACTTCAACGAGGGCGGCCGACTCCGGCGCTCTGGACGTTTCCGTAAAGCGGAATTATGATTCCGACAGGCAGAACATAGCTACGCACAAGCCTGCCGTCGACCGGCCGCCGGGTACGCTTCTGCCCTTCCCGCCAGTCCCGAAAGGAACGCGCCGTGCCGACGTCCAGCGCCAGCACCAACGACTCCGCCAAGTCCGCCGGCGGCGGGGTCCAGTCACTGGAGCGCGCCTTCGATCTGCTGGAGCGGATGGCCGACGCGGGCGGCGAGGTCGGCCTCAGCGAGCTGTCCGCGAGCAGCGGACTGCCCCTGCCCACCATCCACCGCCTGATGCGGACGCTGGTGGTCTGCGGCTACGTACGGCAGCAGCCCAACCGCCGGTACGCCCTCGGCCCGCGCCTGATCCGCCTCGGAGAGTCGGCCTCCCGGCTGCTGGGCACCTGGGCCCGCCCCTTCCTCGCCCGCCTGGTCGACGAGACCGGCGAGACGGCCAACATGGCACTGCTGGACGGCGACGAGATCGTGTACGTCGCGCAGGTGCCGTCCAAGCACTCGATGCGCATGTTCACCGAGGTCGGCCGGCGCGTGCTGCCGCACTCCACGGGCGTCGGCAAGGCCCTGCTCGCCCACGTCCCCGACCACGAGGTGCGCGCGCTCCTGTCCCGCACCGGCATGCCGGCCGCGACCGAGAAGACGATCACCACGCCGGACGGCTTCCTGGCCGCCCTGGAGGACGTACGCCGCCTCGGGTACGCCGTCGACGACAGCGAGCAGGAGGTGGGCGTCCGCTGCCTCGCGGTCTCGGTGCCGGACTCCCCCACGGCCGCCGCCATCTCGATCTCCGGTCCGGCGGGACGGGTCACGGAATCGGCGACGGACAAGATCGTGCCGGTACTGCAGCAGGTGGCCGCGGAACTGTCCCGGTCCCTGGCAAGCTCGGGCGGCTGACCCACGGGGGTCCGGTCGGCCGCACACGCCCGCCGCGCTCCGCCGACGGGAGACCGGGCCCGCGCGATGCCGGCCGCCCGCCGACCGTCCCGGCAGGGCGCGGGCCCGGCCGAATGCGAGCGCACGCCCGCGCCCGGACTCCGGCCCGTTCCGCGCCAGGCACCCACCCGGCACCGTCCCGCGCACACCGCACGTCGACCGACCCGCCGGGGCCCCGGCGCACCGGGCACGATCCCGCGCACACCGGCCGGCTCGGCCCGCGCCCAGGCGGCCAGCGCCGTCCGCGTGCCGCACGCCGGGCACCGTCCGCCCCCCCGTCGGCCGAGGTGGCGCCGCGCGGGTGCGTGGACGACGGTGGGCCGCCCGGCGTCGGGGGCTCCGTAGAGCCCGGTCCCGGCGCCGGGGGCTGCGTCCGGGCCGGAGGGCCGCCGACCGGCACGGCCTACCCCGCAAGGGCGTCCGCACCGTCCCCCCGTCGCGCAGCACGCACATCGCGTCAGACGCACATCGCGTCACACGTATCGGTCCCCGCACCGCGGTCCGTCCGGCCCCGGACCCCTGTCCGGTCACCCTTCACCGCGGTCACGCACGCGGTTCAGCCGCGCGGCGGCCCGCCGAACAGGTCCACCGCGTCGCGGACCTCGGACAGCCCCCGCGTCAGTGCGCTGACGGAGCCGATCGCGCCCGCGATCAGGAGCAGGGAGCGGCGCAGGCGGGGTATCTCGGGCAGTCCGCTCAGGGCCATCGCGGCGAGCGCCGCCAGCTCGTCCTCGGCTATGCCGCGGTCGGGGAACTCGGCAGGGTGCGCAGCGAGTTCGCGGCGCAGCCGGGAGACCGCGGTCCGCAGTTCCGCCACTCTCGGGTCCTCGTCGCTGCCGGTCACTGGCCTCTGTCCCAAGCTCCGCAACACAGCCCTCCCCCCGGGCACGCCGCCCTGCGCACACGCCTCGCGTTCACCGCCCAGAACCCCCCGGTATCGGTCGGGCGCCGGGGGACGCGGGTCAGTAAACGCCACCCGCCACGGGGTGCGCCACACCGCGGACCGAATTTCAGGCCATGGAAACGGGTCGCCCGCCTCCGGGTCAGGTATGCAGGACGCATGACGGACAACCAGGGCCGGATCGCCGGTCTGCTCCTCGCCGCCGGCGGCGGAAGACGGCTCGGCGGACGCCCCAAGGCGCTGCTCGAACACCGGGGGCGGCCCCTGGTCGAGTACGCGGTGGGCGTGCTGCGCGCGGCCGGGTGCGAACGGGTCCACGTGGTGCTGGGCGCCGGGGCGGCCGAGGTCCGGGAGCGGGCCGACCTCAGCGGCTGCGTCCTGGTGGACAACCCCGACTGGGCCGGGGGGATGGGTTCCTCACTGCGGGCCGGGCTCGACTCCCTCTGCGGTACGGACACGGGCGCGGCCCTTGTCTCCCTGGTCGACCAGCCCGGCATCGGCCCCGAGGCGGTCGCCCGCGTCCTCGCCGCGCACGAGGACGAGAGGTCCCTGGTCTCCGCCGCCTACCACGGCGTACGCGGTCATCCCGTCCTGTTCGGCTCCGCCCACTGGGCGGGCGTCGCACGCGCCGCGACCGGGGACCGGGGCGCCCGGGCCTATCTCAAGGAGCACGAGCGGGAGATCCGGCTCGTCGAGTGCGGGGACGTGGCCGAGCCGTACGACATCGACACCACCGAGGATCTGGCCCACCTCGAGTGAGCGGGATGGCACCGGGAGCCACCTTGCCTCGACCCGGAGAATCTCGACGTCAACAAACCATTGAAGTTCCACGATGAGGAAACTAGTATCCACTGTTCAGAAGCGTCCGCCCGCTCCCCGGGCGCCCACCGCCCCACCTGGATCGGCTGGCACCCGGTGCCACCGCTGAAGGAAGTGACAGCTCATGTCCGCACCAGCGCCGTCTCCGCTGGCCATCGTCGACGCCGAGCCCCTGCCACGGCAGGAGGAGGTCCTCACCGACGCGGCGCTCGCCTTCGTGGCCGAGCTGCACCGGCGGTTCACGCCGCGCCGCGACGAACTCCTGGCCCGCCGCGCCGAGCGCCGCGCCGAGATCGCCCGCACCTCCACGCTCGACTTCCTCCCGGAGACCGCCGCGATCCGCGCGGACGACTCCTGGAGGGTGGCCCCCGCCCCCGCCGCCCTCGACGACCGCCGCGTCGAGATCACCGGCCCCACCGACCGCAAGATGACGATCAACGCGCTCAACTCGGGCGCCCGGGTCTGGCTCGCCGACTTCGAGGACGCGTCGGCCCCCACCTGGGAGAACGTGGTCCTCGGCCAGGTCAACCTGATCGACGCGTACACCCGGAACATCGACTTCACCGACCCGGGCTCCGGCAAGTCGTACGCCCTCAGGGCGAACGAGGAGCTCGCCACCGTCGTCATGCGCCCCCGCGGCTGGCACCTGAACGAGCGTCACCTCGTCGACGGGGACGGCACCCCGGTCCCGGGCGCCTTCGTCGACTTCGGCCTGTACTTCTTCCACAATGCACAGCGGCTGCTGGACCTCGGCAAGGGCCCGTACTTCTACCTCCCCAAGACCGAATCGCACCTGGAGGCCCGCCTCTGGAACGACGTCTTCGTCTTCGCGCAGGACTACGTCGGCATCCCCCAGGGCACCGTCCGCGCCACCGTGCTCATCGAGACCATCACGGCGGCGTACGAGATGGAGGAGATCCTCTACGAACTCCGCGACCACGCCTCCGGGTTGAACGCCGGCCGCTGGGACTACCTGTTCTCCATCGTCAAGAACTTCCGAGACGGAGGGCCCCGGTTCGTCCTGCCGGACCGCAACGCGGTCACGATGACGGCTCCGTTCATGCGCGCCTACACCGAACTCCTCGTCCGTACCTGCCACAAGCGCGGCGCGCACGCGATCGGCGGCATGGCGGCCTTCATCCCCTCCCGGCGCGACGAGGAGGTGAACAAGGTCGCCTTCGAGAAGGTCAAGGCGGACAAGGACCGCGAGGCGAACGACGGCTTCGACGGCTCCTGGGTGGCCCACCCCGACCTGGTCCCGATCGCCATGGAGTCCTTCGACCGGGTCCTCGGCGACCGGCCCAACCAGAAGGACCGCCTGCGCGAGGACGTCCACGTCGAGGCGGCCGACCTGATCGCTGTCGACTCGCTCGACGCGAAGCCGACCTACGCGGGTCTGGTCAACGCCGTCCAGGTGGGCATCCGCTACATCGAGGCCTGGCTGCGCGGACTCGGCGCGGTCGCCATCTTCAACCTCATGGAGGACGCGGCGACCGCCGAGATCTCCCGCTCGCAGATCTGGCAGTGGATCAACGCGGGCGTCGAGTTCGAGAACGGCGAGAAGGCGACCCCCGAACTGGCCCGCAAGATCGCCGCGGAGGAACTGTCGGACATCCGCGAGGAGACCGGCGAGGAGGCCTTCGCGGCGGGCCACTGGCAGCAGGCCCACGACCTGCTGCTCCAGGTCGCCCTGGACGAGGACTACGCCGACTTCCTCACGCTGCCCGCGTACGAGCGGCTGGCCGGCTGAACCTCACCTCTCCGAGTGGCCCAGGGACTTCCCCGGGGCCACTCGGTCGCGTACGGCCCGCTTCACGGCCGTCGGCTCCGGGAAGCCCTGTTCGCGGCGGTCCCAGACCACCTCGTCGCCCACGCGGACCACGAAGACGCCGCCCTTGTCCGTCTTGAGGGGGAGCTCGGTCAGCTCCTCTTCGAAGCTCGTCAGCAGCTCCTGCGCCGGCCGGGCCGCACGCGGCGGCCAGCGGCACCGGGTGCAGTACTCGATCTCGACCCGCCGTGCCTTCGAGGGACTGTCCGTCATCCCAGGTGCACCGACCAATCCTGTTCCGCCGCCGGCTTGCCGTGCAGATCGGGGACCCGCTTGAGCCAGTTCGGGCGGCCCTGCTGTGTCCGTGCCGTCCGCAGGGCCTCCTCGGCGGCGAGTTCCTCCCGGGTCGGGAAGTCCGTCGGGAGCCAGGCCGCGGACGCCTCCACGCGCGCGTGGAGGTAGTCCACGTACGCCTCGCGGACCTCGTCCGGCGTCGTGAACCCCGCCTCGCCGGTCAGCCAGGCGTCGGGGACCTCGGCGACGATCCCCCGCAGCAGTTCCCGGGTCACCTTCGGCGCCAGCTCGGCGTCCGCGGCCCGCGTGTCGGGCGCGCAGTGCCCGAGGGCGTGATGGCGGAAGTCGTACGCCTTCGCGGGGTCCGAGGCGTCCCAGCGGTGGTGGAAGACGAGGGCCGCGCCATGGTCGATCAGCCACAGGCGTGGGGGCACCGTGCCGAACGTGGGCCAGACCATCAGGTTGGAGCTGTGGACCGTACGGTCGACGTTCACGGTCAGGGCGTCGAGCCAGACGATGCGGCCCGCCTCCAGCGGATCGACGGAAAAGGTCTTCGCCACCTCGGGGGTGAAGTCCTTCGCTCCCGGCAGAAAGTCCATCCCGAGGTTGAGGCCGGGACTGGCGGCGTGCAGGTCCCGGACCTCCTGGTGCGGCTCGGCGTGGGCGATCGCCGGGTCGAAGTGCACGAGGACCAGTTCGGGGAAGCGCAGGCCGAGCGCACGGGCCAGCTCGCCCACGACGACCTCGGCGACCAGCGCCTTGCGGCCCTGCGCGGAGCCGGTGAACTTCACGACGTACGTCCCGAGGTCGTCGGCCTCGACGACTCCGGGGACGGAGCCGCCGGACCGCAGCGGGGTCACGTATCGAACAGCAGTCACGTCGCGCAGCACACCGGCCAGCGTATGCCAGGGGCCGGGTCAGGCGCCGACCAGCGGGTTCGGCAGCGGCAGGTAGCGGGCGTCGGCGCCGTCCGCGCCGGTCCAGCGCAGCAGCAGGTTCGTCTTGCCCGGCAGGGTGGGCGCGGTGAGCAGTGCGGTGATCTCGGGGAGGTCGTGGCGGGCGAGTTCGCGGCGGGCGGCGGGCCAGGGGTCGAGGCCCGGGTGGCGCTCGGCCAGGGCGGCGGCGATCTCGGTGAGGTGGTTGACGACCAGGCAGTACACCAGGCGCTCCCAGCCCGCTGCCCGGGAGACGTCCGGCAGCAGCTTCACGCCCTCGGCGTCCCGGAACAGCGCCTGCACGGGGGTACCGGAGGCGTCCACGGCGACCAGGGTGTTCTGCAGATGGGCCTCCAGTACGACGCCGTGGTCCGCGAAGGCCGCCAGGACCGGTGGGACCACCTGGCGCAGATACGCCTCCCACCAGGCCGCGGGGTCGGCGGCGCCGGTGAGCGGGTCGCCGTCGAAGCCCTCCGCCAGTCCGGCGGCGAGCAGCGGGGTCGCGCCGGGCAGGAGGTGGCCGCGCAGTCCGTCGCGGACCAGGACGGCCAGCTCCTCGAACGCGAAGCCGGCGGTGCGATGGCCGCGGTCGCTCAGCCAGGCGGCAGGCGGGCCGATCCCGGCGAAGGCGCGGGTCACGGCCGTGTCGGTGCGGCGCAGTCTCTGCAGGTCGTGGCGCCACAGCCGGCGGATGTCGTTGGTGATGCGCACATCGAGGCTGAATTTCAGGTGGAGATCGGCCCGCGGCTCGTACAGGGTTCGGACCGCGGCCGTGGGCCGCGCCTCGAACGCGGTCGTGCCGAGCCGTACCAGACGGCCGTCCGCGAAGGCGGGTGCGAGGTCGCGGCCGACGAGGCCGAGCTGCCACGGGTGGGCGGGCAGCAGCCGGTAGCCGGGCGGGGCGGTGCCCAGGGCGTCCAGCGCGGAGGTGTCGCCCTCCTCGACGACCGTGTCCTCGCGCACGCCGAGCAGGACCAGCGGGAAGCGGGCGTGCGCCTCGGGGGCGTACGGCAGCCAGCCCGCGACCGGGCCGCCACCGCGTGCCTTGGGGGCGGGGTGGTAGGGGTGCCCGGTGATCAAGGACTGCTCCGAGCGCAGGTACGGGTCGTCGGGCGGCGTCGCCCCGGCCCGAGCCGTGAGCAGCGCGGCCACCGCGTCCCGGCTGTCGGTCATCTCGACCGGCAGCTCGTCGTTCGAGAGTCCCGTGTGCCCGCGGAGCTCGTCGGCGACCAGCTTGACCAGGTCGGCGTGGCCGAGGGGCTGCCAGGCGCCGGCCACGCGCACCTCCGGGCAGGCCTGCCGCCGTCCGCCGCGCACGCGCAGCAGACGGCCGCCCGGCAGCCGGTACACCCGCGGTTCCCCGGATCCGGGCAGCGGCCGGGCCACCTCCCGCAGCAGGCAGTTGAGCAGGGGGGCTGCCGCGTACGCGTCGGCACGCCGGCCGACGTCGTCGCTGGGGGGCATGAGATCCACGCGATCCATTCGTTCTCTTGCTTCCACACGGGCCGATCGCGATCAGTATGTCTGTCGTCCGTGACCGTCGTGGCCTTCCTTTCCCGTACCCCGAGGAGCCTGCCCGTGCACCGTCACCCCACCATCGAGGCGCAGGTCGCCGCCGAGCTGGCCGAGATCGGGACCGGGGGGGGGGGGGTGGGTGCGGGGGGGCGG
>NZ_JBHYKH010000218.1:10641-14101 GCF_042741275.1 Streptomyces sp. NPDC058964 | reverse complement strand
GGCTGCTGACGATCGCGACCACCGCGCCCGGCAACCAGGTCTACACGGCGGACCATCTGAGCGACCCCTTCGCCCCTGGCGACGGCATCGCCCTGGAGACCCAGCACTTCCCGGACTCCCCGAACCGCCCCGGGTTCCCGACCGCGCAACTACGGCCGGGCAAGGTGTACCGGTCGGAGACGGTGTACGCCTTCGGCGTGCGGGACTGACGGAGGCCTCCGAACCCGGGCCTGGGACGCTAGACGCTCTCCCCGCGCATCCGCTTCGCCGCCCGGCCCAGCACGGCCATCGCGCCCGAGCAGACCAGCAGGGTCGAACCACCGATCACGACCGGCGGGAGCGCCCCGCCCTTGATCCCCTCACCCGTCACCGTCGTGGCCAGCACGAAGATGATCGAGTACAGACTCCGGCCGACCTTGGCACCGGCCGGGATCACCTGGAGCAGCTGCGGGATGGTGGTCGCGGCGGCGACGCCCATGCCGAAGGGGATGCAGGCGCCGAGCATCAGCGCGCCGAAGCCGAAGGAGTTGCCGTACGCGCCCCAGCCGGCTCCCTTGTACAGCAGGTAACCGGTGGCGGCGAAGGAGAGCAGGACGAGGACGCCGTTGACGTAGGCGGCCTGCGTGGCGGCCTTGCGCGCCCCGGGCAGGTGAGCGGCCGGGGACCGCCAGGCGTCCGGGGTGATGAGGCGCAGCTGCCGCTTGAGGGCCTGCATCTGCGTCAGCGCGAGGACGCCGACGGCCACGAGGACGAGCCCGACTGCGGTACCGGCGAAGCCGACCGGGCCGTGAGTGATGCCGTAGTGGGCGCCGCCGAAGGTCAGCGGGACGCCCAGCACGAAGCCGTAGGCGAGGAACTTGGCCTTCTGCTGGATCTTCACCACGAGGTCGCGCTGGCCGGGGGTGAGGTTCGGATCGAGCCGCATCCGCCCCTCGCCGAGGTGCTGCTGGGGCGGCTGTTGCTGCGGCGGGTACGGCTGGGCGTACGGGGCCTGCTGAGGGTACGGCTGCTGCGGCGGATACGGCTGGTAGGGCTGCTGTTGACCGTACGGCCCCGGCTGCTGCTGACCGTAGGAACCGGGCTGTTGCTGACCTGGATACATGGTTTCTCTCCCCCGAACCGGCGTGTTCCGTGTCTCGCGGCCCGGGAGTCTGCCACATCGGCCTCTGGAGTCACGAGCCCCGGCCCAGGGGTCAGGTCCTGGGCCGGGGCTGCTCAAGGGGAGACTCGTCCCGGCTCAGACGTTAGTCGTGGCGGTGAGACGGCGGTCCGCGATCGAGCGGCCGACCGAGATCTCGTACGAACCCTTCACAAACACCCACGAGTCGTTCCAGATTTCGAAGGCCCGTCGCGGAATGCCGACCGTCACCTCGACGCTCTCGCCGGGCCCCGCCTCCACGCCCGCGAATCCGGCGAGCCGGCGGGCGGGCCGGTCGGCTTCCGGCTCGGCGGGGGCCGGATGGACCTGTACGACCACCCGGCCGGCCCGCTCGACGGAGCTGCGGACGCGGACCCTGACGGTCGTGCCCTCGACCTCCAGGGACTCGTACGTCCACTTGGTGCAGCCGAGAGCGCGCCCGAAGGGGTACGAAGGGGTGCGGCCCGCCTTCTCCCAGGCCCGGTAGCCGATGAAGAGACCGTCCTGGCGGCCGGGCAGGCCCGGAGCGCACCGCTCCCCCGCTGGACTCCGTGATGGGCGGCCTCCGGTACCGGTGGCTGCTGGACCCGCGGTCGGTCGACATGCCGGGCGCGTTCCGGGACTTCCTGCGGCTGCTGGGCGAGCCGGCGGACTGAGGTTCACTGCCGCCAGACGACCGCCAGCGCCTTGCTGACCGCACAGACGAGCGCGAAGGCGATCCCCCAGCCCACCGCCCCGGCGGCGAAGAGCGCGAGCACCCCGGCCCCGAACCACAGCAGTTCGAAGCCCACACGGACCGCTCCCCGGGTCTTGTACGAGGACTTCGGGGACCCGAACAGCGCCCACAGCGTGACGAGCAGAGTGGGTGCGGCGAGGCCGAGCAGCCATCGCACCGGGGTCGCCGCGTCCCGGGTGAAGCCCCAGTGGGCGACGGCCGCGAGGGCGCCGAGTTCGATCAGGAACAGGACACCCAGGTTCACGGCCTTCGCTGCCTTCATGCGGGGAGTATCACCCGCCCGCGGGCACCGCCGCCACGATTTCGATCTCGACGAGGGCCTCCGGCCGGAACAGCCGGGACACCTCGAAGGTCATGCTCGTGGGCGGGGTGCCGGTGAGGAACTCCCTTCGCACGGCGCCGTATTCCTCGAGCCGGGAGATGTCCGTCAGATACGTGCGGATGTTGATCACGTCCGTCAGGGTCGCGCCGTGCGCCTCCAGCAGGGCGTCGATCGTCTCGAAGACCCCGCGGGTCTGCGCCGCGAGGGTCGCCCCCTCGGCGATCTGCCCGGACAGGTACAACAGGGCGCTGCCGTCGGCGTGTTCGACGCGGGCGACCTGGGAGTAGTAGGGGCTGAGGGGGCGGGGCGCGGAGGCCGGGTTGCCCAGGGTGATCTGCATGCCGTCGACGCTAGGACCGTGACCGTGATGCGACAAGCGAATGTCTAGCATGGCCTCCATGCCGTCTTCGCATGCCGATCCGGACCTGTCCACCATGTGGCTGCGGGTGTTCCTCGCGGTCGCCCGGCACGGCTCGTTCACGCTGGCCGCGGGCACCCTCGGGTGGACACAGTCCGCGGTGTCCCGGCAGATCTCCTCGCTGGAGGCGGCGCTGGGCGGCGAGCCGCTCTTCGACCGGCTGCCGCGCGGGGTACGGCTGACGGAGGCCGGGCGGGTCCTGGTGCCGTATGCCGAGACCGTCGCCGGGGCGCTGCACGACGCCGGGCGCGAACTGGCCGCGCTGCGCGAAGGGACCACCGGGCGGCTGCGCTTCGGAGCCTTCCCCACGGCCGACGCGGCACTGGTGCCGCACGCCCTCGCCGCCTTCCGTGCCCGCCGCCCCGGAATCCGCGTGACCCGGGAGGAGGGGCTCACGCCGGGTCTGCTGGCCCGGCTGGACGAGGGTCACCTGGACCTGGCCGTGGTCTCGACGACGAGCCGGGCACCGCTGGAGGCGTACGAACTCCACCATCTGCTCGACGAGTCCCTGTACGTCGCCGTCCCGGCCGGCCATCCCCTGGCGGACGGCCAGGGGCCGGTGCGGCTCGGTCAACTGGCCGACGAGGACTGGATCTCCGGCGGCCCGCGTCCCGAGGGCACGCTCCTGGACGCCGCTCTGCGGCAGGCCTTCCGGCCGCGCGTGGCGCACGTCGTGGCCGAGTGGACCGCCAAGCAGGGATACGTCGCCGCGGGCCTCGGCGTCGCCCTGGTCCCGGCGCTGGCCGCCGCCTCCGTACGGCCGGACGTGGTCCTGCTGCCCGTACTCGACGAGGGCGCGCCCGCGCGGGCGGAGTACGCGGCGACGCCGCGCGGCCGGTGTCCGCC
>NZ_JBHYKH010000218.1:0-10631 GCF_042741275.1 Streptomyces sp. NPDC058964 | reverse complement strand
CCCGCGCGCCGCGGCGGCGGGGCGAGCGCGGCCGCGAGCCGCCCGGGGGGCCCCCGGGGGGGGGGGTGTCGGCGCCCCGCCCGCGGGGCCGGTGTCCGGCGCCGGCCGTGGCGGCGTTCCGCACGGCCCTGCGCGAGGCCGCCGCGAAGCTCCCCGCCCCATGGCGTGGTCCACTCCCGTCACGCGATACTTCGGCCGTCCCGCACCACGCGCCCCACCGCGACGGAAGGACATGAACCTCCGTGAATTCCACACGTGTTCGGATCGGCATCCTGGGACTGGCCCTGGTGGCCGGCCTGTCGGCCCCCGCGACGGCGGCATCCGCCGGGACCGCCCCCGCCACCGCCCCGACCGTCGAGGAACAACGTCTCGACGGGGCCGTGCCCCAGGAGATCCTCAGGCGATCCGGATTCGACACCGTGGCACCGGACTTCGCCCGCCTGCTCGAGTCCGCGCGCTCCTACCCGCAGGCCCGCCGGGCGGTGACGCGCGAGGGGGCGTCCCTGTGGCGGCGGGCCGTGGACCGGGCTCAGGGGCGGGGCCCCGCGGGCGGTGACCTCAGCCGGGACGACGACCGGCCGCTGTACTGGGCGCGGCTGGGCATGACGCGGGAAGTGCGGGCCTGGCAGCCGGAGTTCGGGCTCGGAGAGGGACAACGGGCGGCGCTGCTGGACGAGTTGGAGCGGACGTCACGCGGCCGGACCGACATCCGCTACCCGCGCGGCGGGCAGGTGCAGGGGATCAAGCGGGTCCTGCTGACCGGGTTCGACCCGTTCACCCTCGATCGGGACATCCGCATCTCGAACCCGTCCGGGGCGACCGCGCTCGCGCTCGACGGCACGGTGATCGAGACGGCGGCCGGTCCGGCGCGCGTGGAGACGGCCGTGTTCCCGGTGCGCTGGCAGGACTTCGCGGAAGGAACGGTGGAGCGGACGCTGCGGCCCCACCTCCCGGAGGTCGGCCTCTTCGCGACCGTGAGCCAGGGCCGCGTCGGGCGGTTCGACATCGAGCGGACCAACGGGGCCTGGCGGGGCGGCTTCCCCGACAACGACAACGTGTCCCGGACCGGGAGCGTCCCGGTCACCGACCCGGCCTCGCAGCCGCAGTGGACGGCGACGACCCTGCCGTACGCCGCGATCGTGGCCGCGCGCACCGGCCGTTTCCCCGTGTACGACCACACGGAGGTGACCGAGATCCCGGCGGGCGGGACCGGTCCCGTCGTACGGCCGGACGGACCGACCCCCGGCTCGACCGCGCGTGCCGGGGGCGGCGGGGACTACCTCTCGAACGAGATCGCCTACCGGGCCACGCTGCTGCGGGACCGCCTGGGCCTGCACGATGTGCTTCCGGGTGGCCATGTCCACACCCCCGTGCTCCAGTTCGGCGCCGGGAACACCGATCCGGCGACCGGGACGGTCACGGACCCGGAGTTCGAGGGCAACCGGCTCGACATCATCGCGCAGGTGCGGTCGATCGTGGCGGTCGCGATCAGTGGGACGGAGCGAGCGCGAGGCTGACGCCCAGTCCGGCCAGGACGGAACCGATCACCTTGTTGAGGATCTACTGGCCGCGCAGCATCAGGGAGCGCATCCGCTCGTGCGGGAAGAAGACGGCGACCCCGCCGCACCACAGCAGGTGGGTCGGCGACATGAACAGGCCGTAGCCCACCTGCTGCCAGGCCGGCGTGCCGGGGCTGATCACCTGGGCGAAGGTCGAGACGACGAAGAGGGTCGTCTTCGGGTTCAGGACGTTGGTGAGGAGCCCGTGCGCAGGGCGGCGAACGGGGCCGGCTCCCGCTCGCCGGTCAGGTCGATCTCCACCTCGCCACGGGTGCGGAAGGTACGGACGCCGACGTACACGAGGTAGGCCGCGCCCAGCAGTTCGACAGCCGTGAAGAGGTGGGTGGAGGAGGCGATCAGCAGGCCGACGCCCAGCATCGTGTAGGTGACGTGCCCCAGGACGCCGGCCGCGACGCCCGTGGCGCCGAACAGCCCGGTACGGCGGCCGTGGAGGCAGCTGTTGCGGACGATCACGGCGAAGTCGGCGCCGGGGGCGATGACGGCGAGGACCGTGATGACGGCGACGGCGAGTATCTGGGTCACGGGGTGACGTTCTCCTCCTCCGGAGTGGACTCGCCGTCGGTCATCTCCTCGCCCAGCAGGTCGCGGGCGAGCAACGTGGCCCCCGCGACCGCGCCCGGCATCAGGAACACCGCGACGAACGGGACCAGGAAGGCCAGGCCGAGAGGTGTGCCGAAGCCCCAGACGAGGGTCTTGCGGGAGCGGAGCAGGGTGAGGCGGGCACGGAGTTCCACGCCCCGGCGCTGGAACGCGACCGCGGCAAGTTCCTCGGTGAGGAAGAAGCCGGTGACGAAGACGCCGAGCACCGGTACGGCCGTCTGGCCGACGAACGGGAGGAGGCCGAGGGCGAAGAGCAGCACGGCCCAGACCGCGGCGCGGACCAGGATGCGGAGGCTGTCGCGGGCCGAGACCCACAGTTCGCGCCAGAGCGGGAGGCCCGACTCGGGTGCCGTGCCGTCGGGCGAGACGTCCCGGTCGACCTTCTCCGAGAGGTTCTCGTAGAACGGCTGGCCGATCAGGAGGGTGACCGCGGTGAAGGTGAGGACCGCCATGAGCAGGCCCAGGGCGAACAGGACCGCCGTGAGGAAGCCCCGGAACAGCCCCTGCCAGGGGCTCGACCAGTCGTCGGCGAAGGGCGTGGCCCAGGAGACGAGATCCTCACCCCACACGGCCAGGGCGACGAGCGCGGCCGCGTAGAGGACGAGGGTGATCAGGCCGGGCAGCAGACCGAAGCCGTACTGCTTGCCGTGCCGGGCCGCCCAACGCTGGCCTTTCAGGAGATAACCGAATCCCACCCCAAGATCGCGCATGGCGAAAACTTTACCGGCGCCCTCCACAGCGCCCCAGCCCCTCCCGGACTCCGGACGCGACCCCACCGGCACCCCGGACACCCGGCACACCCCGGACACCCGGGACACCCCGGGCTCCGCACGGCCCAAGTCCCCGGAGCCGGCCCGAAGGGCTACGCGGCCAGCATCCGGCGCAGCATGTCCCGCAGGGACAGCCGCTCCTCGTCGGACAGGCCGGCGAGGGGTTCGCGGGCGAAGCGCAGCCCCTCGCGGAGATCGCGGGCGACCCGCAGGCCCTCGTCGGTGGGGGCGGCGAGCTTCACCCGGCGGTCCGCCGGGTCGGGGCGTCGTTCGACCAGGCCACGGGCCTCCAGCCGGTCCACGATCCCGGTCACGTTCGACGGCTCGCACTTCAGCTTCTGCGCGAGCTTGCGCATCGGCAGCGGCTCCAGCGACAGCAGGCTGAGCAGGCGGGCCTGGGCTCCGGTGAGCGCGTGCCGGCCGGCCGCCTCCTCGTAGTCCGCGTAGTACCGGGCCACGACGTCCCCGATGAGCTCGACGACCTCCATGGTCACTTCGTCGGGGCGGCGGGTCTTCTGTGGGGTGGACATGCCCTCAAGGGTACTCCGTTACTTGACATCATGAAATATTCAGGCGCATGGTTGTTTCAGATTCTGAAGTAAATCGGAAAGGCACTGGTCATGATCAACCGCGAATGGCACCTTCTCAGCCGCCCCGTCGGCTGGCCGAAGCCCGAGGACTTCGCCCTGGTCGAGGCGGAGGTCCCGGCCCCGGGCGAGGGACAGGTGCTCGTACGCAACAAGTACCTCTCCGTCGACCCGTACATGCGCGGCCGGATGAGTGCCGCCAAGTCGTACGCCGCCCCCTTCGAGCTGGGCAAGGTCATGCAGGGCGGCGCCGTCGGCGAGGTGGTCGAGTCCAACGCCGAGGGCGTCTCCGCAGGCGACCACGTGCTGCACTTCTTCGGCTGGCGCGAGTACGCGGTCATGGACGCCAAGCACGCCGTCAAGGTCGACCCCGCGGCCGCGCCCCTGTCGACGTACCTCGGCGTCCTCGGCATGACCGGCCTCACCGCCTACGCCGGCCTGCTGCGCACCGCCTCCTTCAAGGAGGGCGACAGCGTCTTCGTCTCCGGCGCCGCGGGTGCCGTGGGCAGCCAGGTCGGCCAGATCGCCAAGCTGAAGGGCGCCTCCCGGGTCATCGGCTCCGCCGGGTCCGACGAGAAGGTCAAGCTGCTGGTCGAGGAGTACGGCTTCGACGCCGCCTTCAACTACAAGAACGGCTCGGTGAGCGAGCAGCTGCGCGAGGCCGCCCCGGACGGCATCGACGTCTACTTCGACAACGTCGGCGGCGACCACCTCGAGGCGGCCATCGGCTCCCTCAACCAGGGCGGCCGCATCGCGGTCTGCGGAATGATCTCCGTCTACAACAACACCGAGCCGGCCCCCGGCCCGCGCAACCTCGCCCGCCTCATCCAGACCCGCGGCCGCATCGAGGGCTTCCTGGTCGGCGACCACTACGACCTGCAGCCGCAGTTCGTGGCCGAGGTCGGCCCCTGGGTGGCCTCCGGGCAGCTGAAGTACAGCGAGACCGTCGTCGAGGGCATCGAGAACAACCTGGAGGCGTTCCTCGGGGTCCTGCGCGGCGACAACACCGGCAAGATGATCGTCAAGCTGTAAGGAAACCTGCCGCAGGGGATACCTGGAGTTTCCGGCATGCGGTAACTTCTTTCCGGAATCCGTCGCGATCGTGGGCGCGAGTCGCGGCGGACCGAGGAGGAAGACAACCGCATGCCCATTCAGCAGTCCGACGTCCTGTACACCGCCGTCGCCACCGCCGAGAACGGCCGCGACGGCCGGGTCGCCACCGACGACGGCAGGCTCGACGTCGTCGTGAACCCGCCCAGGGAGCTGGGCGGCAACGGGGCCGGCACCAACCCGGAGCAGCTGTTCGCCGCCGGCTACAGCGCCTGCTTCCAGGGCGCCCTCGGTGTCGTCGCCCGCCAGGAGGGCGCCGACGTCTCCGGTTCGACCGTCACCGCGAGGGTCGGCATCGGGAAGAACGAGGACGGCTTCGGGATCATCGTCGAACTGACGGCGACGATCCCGAACGTCGACGCGGACACCGCCCGGAGCCTGGTCGAGAAGGCCCACGAGGTCTGCCCGTACTCGAAGGCCACCCGGGGGAACATCACCGTGACGACGGCCTGAGGCCCGTCGTTGCGCACGGCGGAAGGCCGCGCCCTGGGACGTGGGGTGCGGCCTTCCGTCCCGAGCGCGCTCAGGCGGCCGTCGCCGCCAGGTGCACGGCTCTCGCCAGCCGGTCGTTCTCCGGGGCCGCTCCGCCCGGGAAGGCGAACCGGCGGCGCGTGTAGCCGTAGGCCAGACCGCTGCGGGGGTCCGCGAAGGCCTGGGAACCCGCCGCGCCGCTGTGGCCGATCGCGCCGGCGCCCAGGAACGGATGCCAGGTGTCCGCGGTCGCCTGGAAGCCCAGCCCGTACGACTTGTGGGTCCGGGCCACCAGGTCGTAGCCCACGGAGTGGAACTGCCCGAACTCCGCCACCGTGTCCGGCTTCAGCAGCGGGACCTTCCCTTCGACCTCACTGATCACCGCCGCGTACAGTCCGGCGAGCCCGCGCGCCGAGGCGATCCCGCCGACCGAGGCGGGCCCCTTGGCACGGATCTCCCGCTCGTTCGGCAGCGCCTCCAGGGCGGTCGGCTCGGCCGCGTGCCGGTTGAAGGCGATGGATTCGAGGGTGTGCGGCCCGCTCGGCAGCCCGTCGAACAGCGACTGCTGCTCGGGGGTCGGCAGCATCGGCCGGGTGGTGCGGAAGCGCGGCTCCCGCGAGGCCGGCAGGCCCAGGTGGAAGTCCAGGCCGTAGGGGGCCCGGACCCGCTCCTCGTGCAGCTCCTGGATCGTACGGCCCGTGGCCCGCCGTACGACCTCGCCGGTGAGCGCGCCGATGACCAGGGCGTGGTAGCCGAAGGCCGTACCCGGGCGCCAGAACGGCCGCTGGTCGGCGAGCCGCTCGGCCATCGCCCGGTCGTCGGCCAGCTCCGCCGTCGTGAACCCGGAGTCGGTGCCGACCAGCCCCGCCCGGTGCGCGAGCAGATCGCGCAGCGTCAGCGAGCCCTTGCCCTCTGCCGCGAACTCCGGCCAGTAGTAGGTGACTTTGCGGTCGAGTTCCAGCGTGCCGTCCTGCACGAGCAGCGCCACGACCAGATGGGCGGCTCCCTTGGTCGACGAGAAGACGCCGTAGAGGGAGTCCCCGTCGACCCCCTCCCCCACCCACAGGTCGACGACCCGCCGCCCATGGACATACGCACACAACTGTCCCTCGTAATCGGCCCGTTCCGTGGCGGCGAAGGCGGCGAACTCCTCGCGCACCGCCTCGAAACCGCCGGCGACAGTGCCGTGGACGGTGATCTCCCGTGTCATCCGCTCTCCTCAACGGAGCCGCTGCTCGCCGCTCCTGCTCCCGCTGTGAACAATGCCCTTCCCAGCTGGGCGAATTCCCCCTTCGGATGATCCCGGAAGAGGGGATCGGTGCCGAACAGCACGACATGCGGGCCGCTCACCACCGAGGCCCGTCCCGCCGCGGCGCGCGGACCGCCGGAGCCGTCGCCCAGCGGCCGCCAGTGTCCGGAGACCAGTGGGTTCCCGGTCGCGTACGACTGCTCGATCCGCACTCCCGGACCGAGGTCCGTGAACCACAGCGGGGCGTACACGAAGCCGTGGTCCGGGGCACCGGCGGTGACCGGTCCCGAATTCACCACGCGCACCACCCCGTTGGCGTCCGCGCCGCCCGCAACCGGCTTCACCGCCAGCAGGCCCTCCGCCGAGCCGAGGGCCGCCCCGACGGCGCCCCGGCCGACGAGACCGTGCCGGGCGAGGAAGGCGTCGAGGGCGTCACGGGCCGCCGGAGTCAGCTCGTCCCGGTCCAGTCCGGCCGACACGAACAGCACGTCCACCCCGGACCAGTCGAAGCCCGCGTCGAGGACACCGGCCGACACCGGGACGACGTCGAAGCCCATCTCCCGCAGCGCGAACAGCTCGCCGGACGTGACGGCGGCAGCGACGCGCGGGCGGTGCAGCGCTGGGGTGGCAGGAGCCCGGGTGGCGGTGTCGAGGGCGACGTCGTGCGTGCGGGCGACGGCTTCCGCGCGGGCTCTCGCCGAGCCCGGCAGCACCGCGCCGCCGTCGGCCGACAGCCGCACCCGCACGCCCTGCCCCAGCAGTTCGTTGAGCGCGGCCACCTCCCGGGGATCGTCCAGCCGCAGCCGGAGGTCGCCGCGCGGGGCGACCCGGGCGACACCGGCGGCCGCCTGGACGGCGGTGGTGGGCAGCCCGGACAGCTCGCCCGCCCGGACCGTCTCGACCGTGGCGCCCCACAGGCGGCCCAGGCTCCAGCCCGAGATGTCGTACATCGCCGACACCTTGTCGCTGATGTCCCGGCCGTCCGCGAGCAGCGCGTTCGCCAGACCGCGTTTGGGCTGGTGCAGGTCGACGAGGTAGGAGCCCTTCGCGTACGTCCGGCCGCCGAGCCGGAGGGCGGCGGTCGCCCGGGTGACACGGACGTCGTTGGCGAGCAGATGGCCGACCAGGCGGGCGGCGGCGGTGGACGAACGCTGCGCGGCGCCCGCCGGGATGACGTACGCCCGCGGGAAGGTGGTCGTCCAGACGTCCTCGGGTCCGATGCCCGGGACGCCCGGGACCGTCTTCGACGACACCGGCACCTGCGCGGCGCCGGCCGACCCGCGCCGGAACACCTCGATCTGGTCGGCCACGAGCGAGCTCCGGTGGGTCCGGGCGTACTCGAGCGAGGCACGCATGGCGGCCTCCGCGACGTCCACGTTGATCGCGCAGCGGCGGCGCAGTTCGGTGACCGGCAGCGTGTCGTAGGCCTCGTTGTCGACGGTCAGCGGGATCTCCACGGTGTGCGCGGCGACCGCGCCGTGGAAGGCCGCGTACTGCGGGGTGAAGACCGGCGGCCAGTCGTCCCAGCCCTCCCGCTGGTCGCGGAACGGGATCTGAACCGGCTGCACACCGTCCCCCGCGGGCGTGTGCCCGAGGCCGTCGACCGCGGCCTCCATGCCGAGGGCGTCGGCGTAGGTGTGCTTGAGGAAGAGGTCGTACTCGTAGTTCTCGCCGTGCGGTGGGGTGGCCGGCTCGATCAGGGTGCCGTTGACGTAGCCGTGCAGGTCGAGCATGACGGCGGGCTGCTTGTCGATCTCGATCTGCCGCATCGCCCGTGTCTCGGGCTGTGAGGCGGTGACGAAGTCCCGGTTGAGGTCGAAACCGTTGGCGTTGGCGCGGGTGCCGGCGATACGGCCGTCCGGGTTGGCGGTGACGTCGAAGTACAGACGGCTGTGGGCCAGGAGGTCCTCGGTCTCCGCGTCCTTCGCGGTCGCGAGCCTCCTGATGAGCCGCAGGGCGGCGTCGGTGCCCTCCCACTCGTTTCCGTGGATGTTGGCGTTGAAGAAGACGGGGGTCTTGTAGTCCCTCCTGATCCCCGCGTCCCGGGCCGCCGCCACGGGCGTGTTCTCGATGAGCCCGCGCATGCGCTCCTGGGCCCGGGACTCGCCGGCGGTCTCCGGGGCGGTGACGGTGACGAGGTAGAGCCGGTGTCCGCCGGCCGAGCGGCCCGCGATCTCGACGCTGACCCGGTCGCCGAGGCGCTGGAGGGCGTTCAGTTCGGGGGCGATGGCGTGGTACGGGGTGAGGCCGAGCCTGATGGAGCTGTCGGCCGGGTTCTCGGGGTCCGGGGTGAGGATCTGCCGGCGCGGGTAGCCGCGACCGGCGTCGGAGAGGCCGGTGACCGGGGCGGCGAGCGCGGCGCGGGCCGCGTCCGCCGGGGCCGTGGCGGCCCGCCGCTCCTCGGCGGTGCCCTCGCGAACGGCCGGCCCGGACCCGGCGGCGACAGTGCGGGCGGGGGAGGTCAAGGCGGGGGTGACGGTGGCGGCGAGGGCGAGGGCGGCGATCAGAAGGGGTCTGGGGGGAACGGCTCTTGCGGTGGGGCGCACGCGAACCTCCTCTGGCATTTCCTGAGACCGGTACGGCGGGATGTACCTGATCGACTCAACCGCAACGGAGAGGTGCCGGTGTCACCGATGCCCCGGATGGCCCATGGCGCGGGGGCCACAGGGGGCATGCTGGGGGCGGGTGCGCCCGCAGCGCGTGCCGAGGAGAGGCGGGAGGGGCCCATGCCGACGATTCCTTCACTCCCCAGCAGGGACGAGGTGCTGCGCATGGCACGCAGCACCACCGACATCACCGGCCAACTCCTGGACACGGCCGGGAACATCACCCGAATCGCGATCAACACGTTCGATCCGCGGGACGGTTCGGGCACCGAGCTGTTGCGGGTGCTGCGGCAGACGACGGCGGAGCTGGCGGAGGCGAGCGCGTCGCCGCAGGCCCAGGAGGCGTTCTACCGGATCGTGGACACGCTGACCCGGCTGGGCACGAGCGGCGCCCCGCTGGCGGTGCACCCGGTGAGCGAGCCGGCCCAGGCCCTGCTCGCGGCGCTGGGCGACAGCCTGCTGCCGGTGCTGGACGCGGTGGAGCCGGCGGTGGAGGAGGTGGCGGCGGTGCTCGGGGAGCTGGCCGAGGCGATGTCCCCGCTGCTCCCCGCGACGGCGGGCGTGATGGCGGGTGCCTTCCTGGCCCTCACCCCGGTGATCCGCGCGGCGGCGGAGGTCCTGCGGGACTCCACCCCCGAACTCCGCCGCATCGCGGACGCGCTCACGGCGGCCGTGGCTCCCCTCATGCCTCTGCAGGTGGCCCTGGCGGAGCGGGCGGCCGCGACGGGCGCGAGCGTCGTCCGCGCCGCGCTCCCGCCCCTGGCCGACCTGGCCGAGGCGGCAGCGGCGGCGACCAAGGCGGCCCGTCCGGCTCTGCTCGCGGGCGAGGAGCTGGTGGTCTCGGGCCTGGAACACCTCCAGCCCCTGCTGCTGGCATCGGCGACCCACGCCGGCCGCGTGGCGCGGGTGGCGGCCGTACGGGTGTCGGCGGCGGTGAGCCCGGCGTCGGACCGGGGAGTGGTCGTGGCGGTCGCACCGGCGTGAGGTGCCCCCGGTTCACCGACCGCGTGCGCGACTCTGCGCGATGAGGAACCCGGGACCACCCCGAACCGGGCCCGGAGGCGACCGGCCATGGGGTGGTCGTGGCGGTCATACCCGCGTAAGGGGTGAGGTCCCGCCGGTTCACGGACGATGCGCGCGTCTCCCGTGCGAGGGGGAATTCGCAGAGGAGAACGCCGACGGCGGCTCAGGTGCACCACCAGAGGAACCGCTTGCACGTCGCCGACGGGGAGGGTGCCGGGGGCGCGGGTGTCGTCGGATCCGCGGCCGGGGTCGTGGCGGGCCGGGCGGTCGCCGTGGCGGTCGGCGCCGGGGCCGTCGCACCCGTTCCGGTGGCGGCCGACTGCCCGGCCTTGTCCGTCGCCTTGTCGTCGGGGGACTTGGACGCCTTGTCCTTGCCGGATTCCGAGGCCGACGGGGAGCCGGAGGCGTCCGGTGAGGCGGAGGCGCCCGAGGAACCGCCGGAGGTGGCGTCCAGGGGCTTGGCCGTGCGGCCGGACTCCGCGGACGACGAGCCGCCGTCCGCCGTCTCCCCGCCGGCCGCGGCCGGCTTGGGGCTGGAGAACGGGGCGTCGATGCCCAGTTCGGCGATGCTGAGACCGCCGGCCGCCAGGACGAAGCCCGCGGCGATCAGCACGGTCCGGCGCCGCCGTCGGCGG
>NZ_JBHYKH010000217.1:0-14164 GCF_042741275.1 Streptomyces sp. NPDC058964 | reverse complement strand
TTGTGTGAGCGCATACTGGGCACACCCTGTGGGACTGTCTCGCGGCTAGGTACAAGAGATCATCGACACCTGCGACTTCTTCCTGGGCGAGGGCCGCCGGCTGTACGGGCAGACGGTGCCCTCCGAGATGCCCGACAAGCAGCTGTTCACCTTCCGCAACCCCGTCGGCGCGGTGGCGGTGATCACCGCGGGCAACTTCCCGGTGGCCGTGCCGGCCTGGTACCTCGTGCCGGCGCTCGTGACCGGCAACACGGTGGTGTGGAAGCCCGCCGAGTACGCCGCCGCGAGCGCCAAGGCTCTCTTCGAGCTGTTCGTGCACGGCGGCGGCCTCCCCGACGGGGTAGTCAACCTTGTACTCGCCGATGGGGAGCAGACGTACACCGGTCTGGCCGGCTCCCTCGAGGCCGGGCTGGTCGACAAGGTCGGCTTCACAGGGTCCACGCTCGTCGGCCAGAAGATCGGAGCCCTGTGCGGAAGCCACCTGCAGACCCCCTGCCTGGAACTGGGCGGCAAGAACCCCCAGGTGGTCACCCCGAGCGCAGACCTCGACCTGGCGGTCGAGGGGGCGTTGTTCTCCGGATTCGGCACCGCGGGTCAGCGTTGCACCTCCCTCGGGACGCTCGTCGTGCACGAGTCGGTGCACGAGGACTTCCTCGCCCGCTTCGACGCTGCGAGTCGCGCCGCCCGGATCGGAGACGCGTTCGAGGACGTCCTCTACGGTCCGATGCTCGACGCGCGGTTCGCGCAGCGCTACGAGACCTTCCTCGGGTGGATCAAGGATCACCACCGCACGTACGGCTCCGACGGCATCGGGCGGATCACGGCGGACAATCCGCGCAAGGGCTTCGTCGGGAACCCTGAGGCGGGCATGTTCTACCACCCGGTGATCGTCGACGGAGTGCGCCGTGACGACGATCTGTTCCTCACCGAGACCTTCGGCCCCATCGTCGGAGTGACCACCTACCGGGACTTCGACGAGGCCCTCGAGCTGGCAAACGCCCACGGCTACGGGCTGTCCGCCGCGATCTACACCACCGATCCGCACGAGGTGTGGACGTTCCGGCGCGGCATTTCCGCGGGCATGGTCAGCGTCAACAACACCACCTCCGGAGCCGAGGCGCACCTGCCGTTCGGAGGCAATGGCAAGTCGGGCAACGGCAGTCGCCAGTCCGGGCAGTGGGTGCTCGACCAGTTCACCCGCTGGCAGTCGATGAACTGGGACCACTCCGGACGTCTGCAGAAGGCGCAGATGGACGTGGCCGTGCTCGAACCCGACATGTCCTTCCGCCTGTGAGCGGCGTCGAGGAGTTGGACCGGCACTTCCGCGAGGCCGTGGCGGCTATCCGGTCTCCTGCCCCGGCTGCCGGTCCCGGGGCATCCACCGGAAGCACGGACGCGGCGGTCCGGCTGCTCGGCGGCGGACTGGACACCCGTACCGCGCTGGACCTGTTCGACGCCCAGCTGGAGAGCCGGCACGCCGACGCCGCCGCGCGCTGGATGCAGCAGCAGGGCCGTGGCTACTACACCATCGGATCGAGCGGGCACGAAGGCAACGCCGCGCTCGCCCTCGCGTTGCGCCCCACCGACCCGGCGTTGCTGCACTATCGGTCCGGTGCCTTCTACTGCGCCCGCGCCCGGCAGGCCGGGGGCGTCGATGCGGTCAGGGACATGCTGCTGGGTGTGGCCGCCGGGGCCGACGAGCCGATCGCCGGCGGGCGGCACAAGGTGTACGGGCGTCGGGAACTGGCCGTCATCCCGCAGACGTCCACCATCTCCTCCCACCTGCCCCGGGCAGTCGGGGTGGCATGGAGCATCGCCCGCGCCAAGCGGCTCGGGACAGAGTGCGCCTGGGCCGCCGATGCCGTCGTCTGCTGTTCCTTCGGTGATGCGTCGGCCAACCACTCCACGGCGGCGGGCGCCATCAACAGCGCCTGCCATGCGGCCTACCAAGGTCTCCCGATGCCAGTGCTGTTCGTCTGCGAGGACAACGGCCTCGGGATCAGCGTGCCGACACCGCACGACTGGGTGCGGCGCGCCTACGGCAACAGGCCCGGTCTCGCCTACTTCGCCGCGGACGGGTGTGATCCGTCAGCCGTCTTCGACACCGCGTGCGAGGCGGTGACCCATGTACGCAAGCTCCGGCAACCCGCGTTCCTGCACCTGTCGATGGTGCGCTTCCTCGGCCATGCGGGCTCGGACGCCGAAGCCGCCTACCGGCTGCCTTCCGAAGTCGCCGCGGATCTGCGACGCGACCCGCTGTTGGCCACCGCCCGACTGCTCACAGCGGCCGGCGTTCTCACCCACCAGCAGGTTCTCGACCGGTACGACGAGGTGGGCGGATGGGTGTTCGCCGTGGCCAAGGAGGCCCTCGAAAGCGAGCCCCTGACCACCGCGACGGAGATCGCCGCCCCCATCGCGCCCCGCCGTCCCGACCTCGTGGCGGCTGCGGCACGCCGTACGGGCGACCCACCCACCGTGCCGGTGGGCGAGCCGGTCACCGTGGCCCAGGCCATCAACCACACACTTGCCGACCTGCTCGACAGCTATCCCGAGATGGTCGTCTTCGGCGAGGACGTGGGCCGCAAGGGCGGGGTGTACGGACTGACCCGCGGACTGCAGCGGCGTTTTGGCACCGCTCGGGTCTTCGACACCCTGCTCGACGAGCAGGCCATCCTCGGCCTCGCACTCGGGGCGGGGCTGTCCGGGCTGCTGCCGGTGGCAGAGATCCAGTACCTCGCCTACCTGCACAACGCCGAGGACCAACTGCGCGGCGAGGCAGCCACGCTTCAGTTCTTCTCCCAGGGCCGGTACCGCAACCCCCTCGTGGTCCGCATCGCCGGCTACGGCTACCAGCGCGGGTTCGGCGGTCACTTCCACAACGACAACGCGCTGGGCGTCCTGCGTGACATTCCCGGTCTCGTCATCGCATCCCCGTCGCGCCCCGACGACGCCGCCGCCATGCTGCGCACGTGTGTAGCCGCCGGGAAGGCGGACGGAACGGTCAGCGCCTTCCTCGAGCCGATCGCGCTCTATCACACGCGAGATCTTCACACGGAGGGGGACGACGCCTGGCTCGCCGCATACCCGCCACCCGCTGAGCACGTACCGATCGGCCGGGCACGCACCTACGGCACGGGCGCGGACCTGACCCTCGTGACGTTCGGCAACGGCCTGCGCATCTCGCTTCGGGCCGCACGCCGACTGGAACAACAGGGCATCGCGTGCAGAGTCGTCGACCTGCGCTGGCTGGCACCCCTGCCGGTCGAGGACCTGCTGCGGGAGGCTCGTGCGACGGGACGAGTCCTCGTGGTCGACGAGACCCGCCGTACGGGAGGCGTGTCCGAGGGAGTCGTCACGGCCCTGGTCGATGCCGGATTCACCGGTGCGATCCGACGGGTCGCCAGCATGGACAGCTTCGTCCCGCTGGGGAAGGCGGCGGAGCTGGTGCTCGTGTCCGAGGCCGACGTCGAGCGCGCCGCCGGCGAGCTGCTCGAAGCGGGTTCGTGTCCTCACCGGTGACAGCCGGCCAGGGCCGCCTCCGCCGCGGCTCGGCCTTGGTGCTTCGCGTCGGGCGGATGCCCGCGGACACGACGGAACCCCGGTTGCCGGTGGCCGGGCTGCTGGACCGTTCACGGCCGCGGGCGTCCGTGGAGCCACAGCCGGCAGCTCGGGCCTGTCCTCGCGGCTGTTGTCGTGTCGTCGCGGCACTGTGGTGTCCCCGGCCAGTCGTCGGACGCGGTGCCGAGGCCCGTGACGAGGTGCTGCACGAGACGGTCTTCGGCGGCGCCGTTGCCGGCGGTCCTCGCCGAGCACGGTCACGCCCGGGCAGTGCCGGCTGAGCCCGGACGAGCGCTGGGCGGGGGCGTCCGCGGTGACGCCCGGCACGGGCTGCCGCGATCATGAGCCGGGTGTCGAGGTCGACGATGACCTGCCCGTTCGCGGCCCGGTTCTGCAGCTCTCGCCAAGGGGACGCGAGCGAAGAGGGTGCGGGCGTGCACCGGGTCGGCCGCGCACGGTGCGCTCCGCGCGGCATCCGTGTCAGGAACCGGCCGAGCCGGCGGGTAGGGGGCCCGTCAGCAGGCGGTGCGCCTCCAGAGCGAGGTGGATCTCGCTCGCCCCCACCGGGTCGGTGGGTGAGTGTCCCGTGAGTTCCTGCACGCGCCGCAGACGGTACGTCACGGTGTTGCGGTGGCAGTACATCCGGGCCGCGGTCTCGGTGGCGGATCCGCCCGATGCGAACCACCAGGTCAGCGTCTCCAGCAGCAGCTCCCTTTCGTGCTGGGGGAGTTCGAGGACTGGGCCGAGCACTTTGCGCACCGCGTGCTGGGCCGAGTCGGGGGCGCTCACCACCATCAGGCGGACCGGTGAGTCACCGTAGGACGCCACCTCGCGGGCGCCCGGCTCGACGCAGGCACAGGCGAGCCGGGCCTGACGGAAGGCGCCGGGCGCCTGCTCCAGACCGTGGAAGAGGGTGCTCACGCCCACCCGCCCGATGCTGCGCCCCCGGAGGAGTTCCACGGCCTGGGCAAGGCTTCCGGGCGACCGGAGCGAGAGCAGCCCCACCTGCGCGTCGTCCTCCTGGCGCCAGACCGACCAGACGCCGAGGGCTCGCAGTGCGCCCTCCACGTCGTGCAGGGCGTCCTCGTCCGCCGGACTGTCCTGGGGCGCGGTCTCGGCACTGACCACGGCGAAGACTCCGCTCTGCGGCAGCCGCAGCGCGTCGGCGCACTCCCACAGGTGGGTGCCCTCATCCAGCCTGCCGCCGAGCAGCGCGGCCAGCAGCAGGCTCTTGACCTGCCGGTCACGGTGGGCCCTTTGGGACATGGTTTCGCGGTAGGCCACGGCCACCGCGTCGGTGAAGGTGTCGCTGACCGACCAGATCGCGGTGGCGACGTGCGGCATCTCTCGGGTGACGTTTTCCCCTGCCTCGGTCAGGACGCATTCCCACAGGAACCGTCCGGCAACCCGGTAGGCGTGTGTCACCGCGGACAGCGGCACCCCGTGCTCGGCCTTGAAACGGCCGGTGTCGTGCGGCACGCGCAGGTCAAGATCGTCCCGGCCCAGCTGGGTGACCATGGAGTGCAGGTTGTCGGCGCAGGACGTGCGCAGCTGGTCGTGCTTCACGTGGCCGTGGTTGCGATAGGCGTCCTCCTCCTCCGTGATCCTGTCCGTGAGCAGGTCGGCGAAACGGTCGATCCCGGGCAGCAGCACGTCGACCAGCCTGCGCAGGCCGTCGTCCACGCCGCTGTCGCCTACGCCGCTGTACGGAGGGGTGACAGTCATTCGGGCTCCCGTAGTGAGGTCGGCGGGACCGCCGCGCCGGCTGTCCCACTACGACGGGCCAGTGGCCCGGAGCCGGCCACTGGCAGAGTAGCCACACGAGGTGGTTGTGGCGACAGTCCGCCCACGTCAACAATCCGTCCGCGTCAGACGTCGGCGGGTACCGTGCCGCGGATGAGATCCGCCGCCCGTTCCGCGATCATGATCGTCGGCGCGTTGGTGTTGCCCCGGACGACGGTCGGCATGACCGAGGCATCGACCACCCGCAGCCCCGCCACACCGTGCACGCGCAGCTCGTGGTCGACCACCGGGCCGATCGCGCAGGTGCTCGTCGGGTGGTACAGGGTCTGCAGCTCGCGCCGCGCGTATGCCAGGAGGTCGGCGTCGCTGTCGGACGGCGGCGTCAGGAAGTCGGCCCGGCGGTGCTTGCGCAGGGCGGGCTGTCCGACGATGTTCAGTACCAGCCGCAGCGCCTGTACCGCTGTGGCCCGGTCCTCCGCGGTGGACAGGTAGTTGTGCAGGATGCGCGGCTTGGCGCTGGGCATCGGCGAGCGCAGCGTGACCTTTCCGCGGCTGGTGGGCGCGAGCAGCACCGCGCCGATGTGGAAGGCGTGGTCGGTGGCCGCTCCCAGCCCCTCCTGGTGGAACATTGCCGGCACTGCGTGGATCTGCACGTCCGGGGCGTCCAGACCGCCGGCGGTGCGGAAGAACCCGCCGCCCTCACCGACGTTCGAGGTGAGGGGGCCGCGGCCTTCGGTTTCCAGCAGCCGCAGGTTCTCGGAGGTCTCCGCGGTGAGCAGGGATTCGGTGTCGGTGAGATGGACGACGGCCAGGTGCGGGTGGTCCTGGAGGTTCTCGCCGACCGGCAGGTTCACCTTGGGGGTGATGCCGAGGGCCGCGAGCTCGTCGGCGACGCCGATGCCCGAGAGCATGAGCAGCTGGGGCGAGTTGTAGGCGCCCGCGGAGAGGACGACCTCCCGTTCGCACCGAAGTTCCTGCGTCGCTCCGTCCCGGTCCACCTCGACACCGACGGCTCGTTCGCCGTCGAGGAGTACGCGGGTGCACTGCACCCCGGTGAGCACGGACAGGTTGGGGCGTGCGATGGCGGGCCGCAGGTAGGCGGCGGCCGTGCTGCACCGCAGACCGCCGCGCTGGGTGAGCTCGTAGTACCCGACGCCGTCCTGCTCAGGGCCGTTGAAGTCGGCGTTGAACGGGTGCCCCGCCTGCTGAGCCGCTGCCAGGAAGGTGTCGATGAGGGGGTTGCGGGAGCGCCCGGGGTTGACCGGGAGCGGGCCGCCGGCGCCGTGCCATTCGGAGGCGCCGGCGTGGTGGTCCTCCGACCGTAGGAAGTACGGCAGGACGTCGTTCCAGCCCCAGCCCTTGGCGCCGGCGGCGGCCCATGAGTCGTAGTCGCGACGGTTGCCGCGGATGTAGATCATGGCGTTCATCGAAGAGGAGCCGCCGAGCATACGGCCGCGCGGCAGATAGCGGCGTCGGCCTTCGAGGCCGGGCTCGGGTTCGCTGAGGTAGTCCCAGTCGTACTTGGTCCGGAACAGCTTCGAGAACGCGGCCGGAACGTGGATCTCCTGGGCGTCGTCGGCCGGGCCGGCCTCCATGAGCAGGACGCGCACGTCGGAGTCCTCGCTGAGCCGGGCGGCGAGCGCACAGCCCGCGGATCCCGCACCCACGATGATGTAGTCGTACATGGTGTGCCCTCTCTCTCGGTAGCCGGCCCAACGGTCAGTACTGGATGGCCTTGGTCTCCAGGAACTCTTCGAAGCCCAGGCGCCCGGCCTCCCGGCCCACGCCGGACTGCTTGTAACCGCCGAACGGGGCAAGGGGGTTGAAGGCGCCGCCGTTCACGTCGACCATCCCGGCCCGGATCCGGCCGGCGACCGCGCGCGCCCGTTCGGGGCTGGCCGACCACACGGCGCCGGCGAGGCCGTAGGGCGTGTCGTTGGCGATGGCCACGGCCTCCTCCTCGGTGTCGTAGGGCAGGATCGACAGCACAGGTCCGAAGATCTCCTCGCGGGCGATGGTCATGTCGTTGGTGACGTCGGTGAAGACGGTCGGAGCGACGAAGTAGCCGGGCCCTTCCTGCGGCGCGTCGGGACCCCCGGTGAGCAGGGTGGCGCCCTCGGCGATCCCGGTCGCGATGTAGTCGCGTACACGCTTGAGCTGGACGTCGGAGACCAAGGGACCGATTCGCGTCTCCTCCTCCTGCGGGTCGCCGACACGGTAGCCGCGCGCCACCCCGGCGGCGATCCGGCCGGCCTCTTCGAGCTTGTCACGGGGGACGAGCATGCGGGTGAGAGCGATGCAGGTCTGGCCGGCGTTGAGGTAGCACTTGGCCACTCCGTCGGTCACCGCGGCCTCCAGGTCGGCGTCGTCCAGAATGATGTTGGGCGACTTGCCGCCGAGTTCCAGCGCCACCTTCTTGACCGTCTCCGCCGCCAGTGCCGCCACCCGCCGGCCGGCCCGGGTCGATCCGGTGAACGAGACCATCGCCACGTCGGCGTGGGTCACCAGCGCCTCACCCACCACCGGCCCGTATCCGGTCACCACGTTGAGCACTCCGGCGGGCAGCCCCACGGACTCGGCGATCTCCGCAAGGAGCATCGCGGACAGGGGAGCGACCTCGGAGGGCTTGAGCACGACGGTGCAGCCCGCGGCCAGCGCCAGCGCCACCTTCAGCGAGACCTGGTGCAGCGGAAAGTTCCACGGCGTGATGCAGCCGACGACTCCGACGGGCTCACGGACGACATGCGAATTGCCGACCTCCTCCGGTCCGAAGTCGAAACCGGCCGCCAGCTCGGCGGCCTGGCCGAAGGTGAACGCGGGCAACCCCGACTGCAGGACCCGACTCTCCTGGACAGGAGTACCGACCTCGCTCGCCACCAGCCGCGCGATCTCCTCCGCGCGCTCCTCCAGCACCCGGTGCATACGCCGCAGGTAGTCCGCGCGGACCTCGGGGGAGGCCTGGGACCACTCCGCGAACGCCCGGGAGGCGGCACGCACCGCCCTGTCGACGTCCTCGGGCGTACCGGCCGGAACCGAGCCGATCACACGCTCGTGCGCGGGGTTGACGACTTCGATCACGTCGGTGTTCGACGCCTCCGCCCATTCCCCGTCGATGAAGTGCCCGCTGTACGTCTTCATGGCTGCGCTCCCTGCTCGGCCCGGTTTCCCGGCAGTGTGCGTGAGCCGTCACGACGGGGTCGATGGAGTGGTGCAGCCGGATCGGCTCACCTGATTGTGCATCTGCACAAGGGCGCATGCTCCCGGATCCTCGATCTCCGGGCGCTGTGCCGGGCAGCCGGGAGGGCAGTGGGCAGTCCCCGGGCCGCACCCGCGGGACGGGCGGGCGGCGGCAGCCGGGCAGCGCCGTGTGGCTGGCTCAATGATTCGGGTAGTCCGGCAGCACCGCGCCGGGCCCCTCACAGCGTGGCCTCACGATCCGGATAGGGCCGCGCCCACGGCTTCGTCCGTGACCTCGATGCCTACGGCACCATGGCGGCGATAGCCGTCGAGAGCGCCTGCCGCCTGGTCACCGAACCGGCCGGGCCGGAATCCTCGCGCCCGCTCAGGCCTTCGACCCCCTCGAGGATCTCCGCGGTCAGGGCCTCGTCGGCGGCCTGCCGTACTTCGCGGGTCTTCGCACCGGCGATCCACCGGCAACAGCCGGAGCGGGAGACCTTGAGGACCCGGCATATCCGCTGCACGCCGGACTCGGCGCGTCCCTGTCCCTGAGATGATCAGCAGATGTATCGCATACATCGACTCGGCGCGGCCCTGGCGGTTCTGCTCGGTGCCGTGCTCGTGCCCGCGGCGCCGGCCCAAGCGGACGAGCCGGCCGTCGAGTTGCACGTGCCGAAGACGGCGTACCTGCCCAAGCGCCAGACCAGCCCCACCGGCGGCTTCCGTCTCTGGCTGGCTCCACAGCCGGGCTCGGGCCGGGCCACGCAATCCGACGTGACGCTGAAGGTCGACGCCTCGGACCTGGAGGGTGTCGCCCGAATCCGAACCCGCCGTGAGTGCGGAGATCACTTCATGGGCGCGACCTACGTTGTCAACTGCGCTCTGGGCACCCTCACGCGTGGCAAGGACAACTACCCGGACGCCATCTACATCGAGGCCGCGCGCGGAGCGCGCCCCGGCAGTCACGGCACGATCCGCTACACCTTCAGCGCTCCCGGCTCCGAGGACGTCGTCTTCGAGACGGACGTATGGATCGAGGGCCCCGACCTGCGCCCGCGCAAGGAGAAGCCCCGCGAGGGCGACGCGGCCGGCGCGAACTTCGGCTTCAAGCCGCAGGTGCGCAACGCCGGCGCATTCCCCGCCGAAGGCTTCGGCGTGCATTTCAGCAGTTCACGCGTCACCTTCCCGACGCAGTACAGCAATTGCCGGTACGGGCTCGAGGGCAGCGCAACCTTCGCGGACTGCTGGTTCGATCAGCGGCTCGAGCCGGGCCAGGCGTACGAGGTCGACGAGCCCATCTCCGTCGCCGTGCCGCACACGATGGTGAACGGCGCCTTCAACTACAAGCCGTACCTCCAGGGCATGACCGGAAACGCCGAGGAGTATCCGGGCGCGACCGGCACCGATCCGGCTTTGCGGCCGGGCACGGGCCCCGAGCTGGAGGTGCGTCCCGTCGACACCCCGGCCGACGCCTTCACCGACAGGTTCACCCTCGGCGAGGTCCGGCTCCACACCTCGCAGACCGCCGACCTACAGGTGCGCGCGGACGCGATCGAGGGCACGACGGGCAGCACCGCCGAGGCCACGTTCCACCTGCGCAACGCCGGACCGGGCCGGATGTCGGGCACGAGTCTGCGCATCACCGTGCCCGAGGGCCTGACCGTCGTGGCGCCCACCCCGCCACCCGACCCGGACAACGAGCTGGAATGGGAGTGGGAGTGCTCCCGCGCCGACGAGCGCGTCTACGTCTGCAGCTCTGAGAACCCTCTGGAGCCGGGCGACACCTGGGAGACGACCCTCGAGTTCCGCATCGACCGGAATGTACGCGGAGCCAGGGGTCTTCTCGAAGCCCTCCACGATCCTGAGCGGCCCGCGAACGACCCGAAGAAGTCCAACGACTCGGTACCGATCGAAGTACGCGCCACCGGCGGCCCGTCGGTCGAGCCCACCGAGCCGAACGCGAAGCCGGCATCGGCCGTCCGGGGCAGCGAGGGCAGGGACGACTCCATGCTCTTGGTGATGGCACTGCTGCTCGGCACGGCCCTGGGCGGCGGGACGCTGGCATTCGCACTGCGTGCGAGGGCGGCCCGACGCAAGGCGGTACCAGAACCCGCCGGTGCGACGGGACACGGGGAAACGTCGGGCCCGGACGGGAACTGACCGTCTTCCCGCCGACAGGTGCTTGAGGCCGACCGCCTGGCTCCATGCGTGAGTCGTGAGAGCACCTGTCGCTCGGCGTTCACATGAACACCCTTGGCTCCGGCACGTCCGCTCAGAAGCAGGGCGATGTCCGTAAGTTGGACGGTGAGGGCATGCGTGCGGCGTGCGTGTCAATGCGTCTGATGGGAGCCCAAGGCAGACAGCGCGATTCCCGGCCTGCAGGGGAGACCCAGGAACACCCCCGACCACGGAGCGGGTGGATCTCATCTGATGCCAACTTGCGTATGACGTCGGCGATCCCCGCTAGGGTTCAGATCTCGTCCACAATCACTCTCGGCGGGGGTTTTGTTCGTGTCTCCGATCGCTGCTCGTCGTGCTTCGGACCCGGTGCGTATCGGGCGCTTTAGGGTGGTCGGGGTGCTGGGCGCGGGTGGGATGGGCACGGTGTACGCCGCGGAGGGGAACCGGGGCGAGCGGGTGGCGGTGAAGGTCGTGCATGCCGGGCAGGCGGCGGATGATCAGTTCCGGGCCCGGTTCCGCCGCGAGGTGCAGGTGCTGGGGCGGGTTTCGGGCCCGTGCCTGGTGCCGCTGCTGGAGGCCGATCCCGAGGCGGAGACGCCGTGGCTGGCCACCGCTTACGTGCCCGGCCTGACGCTCGCTCAGCACGTGGCGGCACATGGGCCGCTGGCCGGGGCCCAGTTGCGTCTTTTCGCCGCAGGTACCGCCGAGGGACTGGCTGCCGTGCACGCGGCCGGGGTGGTCCATCGCGACCTGAAGCCGGCGAACGTGATCATTGCCTCCGACGGGCCGCGCGTGCTGGACTTCGGCATCGCCCACGTCGCCGATGGCACTGCGGTCACCCGCACCGGCATGCTGACCGGGACCCCGGGCTGGCTCAGTCCCGAGTACTACCGGGACGGCACTTCCGGGCCGTCCGGGGACGTGTTCGCCTGGGGCGCGTTGCTCGCCTTCGCGGCCACAAGCCGCCATCCCTTCGGCACCGGCAACGCCGAAGCCGTCGCCTTCCGGGTGCTCAACGGCGAGCCTGACCTCGCGGGCGTCCCCGACGAGTTGGTCAGCGTGGTGGAGTCCTGCCTGGCCAAAGACCCGGCCCGCCGCCCCTCCTCAGCCTCCGTCGCGCGGAAGACAGCCGAACTGCTCGGCGGCGAGCAGTCGACCCAGGGTCTGGCGTTCCACGATCGGCTCACCGAGGCCCCGAACCCGATCGCTCAGCAGTGGCACCCCCCGACCATCGAAGACCCCGCCTGGCCCGCTCCTGCGACCCACCGTCCGGGCCGGCGCGCCTGGCTCCCCGTAGCCGTTGCCGCAGTATTTGCCGTGTCGGCGACGGGCACCTGGCTCGCGCTGGATCCTGGCCATGCTCAAACGCGCGGCAACCCGCCACCGCAGGCGGCCACTGCCCGCTCTGCCCGTGCCGCCGGACCGGCGGCCGCCGGCTCTTCCGTCCGCGGCAGTACCGGCTCCACCCCACCGCAGACCCCGACCGCCACCGCCTCCCCCGTGCAGGCGACGCAGACGCAGGTGGTCACGCTCACCCCCTGGGCCCAGGACGGCACACCGGCGAGCGGCATCACCATCACCGACCGGGCCGGCGGCTCCTGCTTCGAGACCGCCGAATCCACCATGCGTACGGACGCCTGGCGCTGCACTGCCGGTGACCGGATCCTTGACCCGTGTTTCTCCCCGGACTCAAATCCCGAGGACACCAGCGCGCTGTGCATGGACGGAGCCCCCGACCGCATGGTCGAACTGTCGGTCCCCCAGGGCTTTCCCGGAAACAACGATCACATGCCTGGCGGACCGGACATCGAACCGATCATCGTCGTCCTGGCCAACGGTGCCCGTTGTTCCTTCGCCGGCGGCGGTACCTCCACCCTTGCGGGGCAGCGCCTGAACTACGGCTGCGACAATGGCGGCTATCTGTACGGATACCCGAACAAGGCAGCAGCGCTGTGGAGCATTTCGTACTCCGCCCCCAACAGCGGCGCCAGCGTCTCAACACCCATCACCACGGTTTACCAGTAGGTCCTTGGGGTCGAGCCGAGCCGGGGCGAGGAAGCCCGGCCGGAGGGTGCGGGGGTAGTGGGCGAAACGGCCAGGGCGGGGGTCCACTGAGACACCGGGCAGCGCACCCCCGGCGGGTGATCGAGCACCAGGGGCCCCTGGCGGGACGTTGACCAGGTCGAAAAGACTGTCGTGCAGTGGGTCGGCTGGTACAACACCGAGCGCCTGCACTCCGCACTCGACTACCTGGTGCCGGTCAGTCCCGCGGTCCAGGTTCCCCGTAGGGAATGCGATTCAAGTGAATGATGCCGCCAAGGGTGCCCCACTCATCGCCTCCGAGTTTGGTGAGGGGACGTAGCCTCTCGGAGTTGGGGCGGTCGTCGACGACGTACTCCTCCTTTACAGCCGCATGCAGCACCCGGCCGAAGACCAGCGTGGAGTTGCCCATCCGCAAGGTGGTGTGGGAACGGCACTCCAGAACGACTCTCGGAGACAGCGGTGGACGGTGATGTTCCCCGCCCACCGGGACGCTGCGCCCAGGAGTCGCGCCGATCAGCCGAGGGGAACGCTTCCGGCCGAGGTGCGGCCGAACGACGTCGGCCGGGACAACCTCGAACGGCGCCGGCCTACGGTTCGCTGTGACCCATGTCTCATCCCGGCCGTGCAGCAGGCGTGGGCGTGTGCACGTCGAGGACGGGTGACAGGAAGGGAGGAGAGCGTGTGGAGACGGACTTCGAGGGTTTTGTCGCCGCTCGGGCCGGTGCCCTGTTCCGTGGGGCACTGGTGCTGACCGGGAACCGGGAGGCGGCCGAGGACCTGGTCCAGGAGACGTTGGAGCGGGCTTGCCGCAAGTGGCGGAGGATCGCCGTGACGGACGCTCCGGACGCCTACGTACGGCGGATCATGGTGAACCTGGCCAACGACCGCTGGCGCAGGTTCCGCAGGACGGTTCCCGACCGTGGCGACCGGGTCGCCCCGGGGGACGAGTACGGACAGGTCGACAGCCGCGACCAGTTGGTGCGCGCCTTGCAGCAGCTGCCCATGAGAATGCGGACGGTGGTGGTGCTGCGCTACTTCCACGACCTCTCCGACGCCGAGATCGCGGCCGACCTCGACATTTCGCCGAGCACCGTGCGCTCGCAGCTCGCCCGTGGCATCGACAAGCTCAGAAGCCAGCTCCCCGCACTCTCCAGCCCCTCACCACGGCAGCCCACGGAAGGAGTCCGATGACCTCCTACGACTCACGACCCTTCGAGGGCGCCGGTCACACATCCTTCGAAGAGGAACTGGTGAACGCCATGAAAGCCTTCGCGAACTCCGCCGACTCCCCGGACTTCGACGCGCCCAGTATGGTCCGCAGGTCGCGCCGCAGGCGGACCACGGTCATCGTCGCCGCAGCCGTGGCTCTGGTCACGGCGGGGGGCGGCAGCGCACTCGCGGCGCTGAGCGGCGGGGACGCCCCGCACCCACCTCCCCCCCCCCCACCCCGCCGACGCGCCCC
>NZ_JBHYKH010000216.1:3763-14186 GCF_042741275.1 Streptomyces sp. NPDC058964 | reverse complement strand
GCGCCACTCTCCCCCTCGGAGGCGGGGGCGCGCGCGGCCCCAGTCCGTCCGCCGTGGTGGTCCTCGTCGGCGCGGCGGCCCTCGGCCAGGCCTGGTTCGGACTGCTGCTCGTCGTCGCGTACGGGGCCGGGCTCGCCCTCACCCTGACCGCGGCCGGGTTCGCGGTCGTCAAGCTGGGTACGGGAATGAACCGGGTGATGGACCGGCGGCCCCGCTGGACGACCCACCCGGTCGCTGCCCTGGTCCGGCGGACGATGCCCTTGGCGTCGGCGTTCGTCGTTCTGGCTCTCGGGGCCGGATTGGTGCTCAAGGGGGCGGCATCCGCACTCGGCTGAGCTACTTTTGTGGAGATATCACGCGAGATGCCGTGGGGGGCGCCGGTGTCCGAAGAACCGGGCAGTGAACGTGTCATCGCGGGCCGCTACCGGCTCCTGTCCCCGCTCGGCGAGGGCGGCATGGGAACCGTGTGGCGGGCCCGCGACGAGGTGCTGCACCGCGAGGTCGCCGTCAAGGAGGTGCGCGCCCCGGCGGGGCTCCCCGGCCCGGAGGTCGAGCGGATGTACGCCCGCCTGGAGCGGGAGGCGTGGGCCGCGGCCAGGGTCGCGAACCGCAACGTGGTGACGGTGTACGACGTGGCGATGGAGGGCGGCCGGCCCTGGATCGTCATGGAGCTGATCCGCGGTGTGTCGCTCGCCGACCAGTTGGAGGCCGAGGGCCCGATGTCCCCGCAACGCGCGGCGCACATCGGCGCGGAGGTGCTGGCCGCGCTGCGCTCCGCGCACTCCGCGGGGGTGCTGCACCGGGACGTGAAGCCGGGCAACGTGCTGATGGCGAACGACGGCCGTGTGGTGCTCACCGACTTCGGCATCGCCACGGTGGAAGGCAGCTCCGCGCTGACCATGACCGGCGAGGTGATCGGCTCGCCCGAGTTCCTCGCTCCGGAGCGGGCGCTGGGCCGCACGCCCGGGCCCGAGTCCGACCTGTGGTCCCTGGGCGTGCTGCTGTACGCGGCCGTCGAGGGCAGCTCCCCGTTCCGTCAGGACACTCCGCTCAGCACCCTGCGTGCCGTCGTGGACGAGGAGCTGCCGCCGCCGTTGAGAGCCGGGCCGCTCGCCCCGGTCATCAAGGGCCTGCTGCGCAAGGATCCCGCCGAGCGGTTGCCTGCCGACCTGGCCGAGCGGGACCTGCGGCTCGTCGCGGCCGGTGGTGCGCCGCGCGCGGACACGGCGCCCGGGTCGCCGTACGCACCGACCGTCGCGGCCCAGCCTCAACCGGGGTTTCCCACACCGCCGATGCCCATGCCGACCCGGCCGGGTCCGGCGCCGACGACGTCGGCCACGAGGGCCACGACCGGACCGCCGGGCCGTGACCGGCGTGCGGCGGTCGTCCTGGTAGCGGGCCTGGTCGCGGTCGCGCTGGCGCTGGCCGGGCTGACGTACGCACTGTCCCACCGCGACAGCGGCGACAAGGGTGGCAGCGGTGCGAACAGCGGCCAGGCGGGCAGCAGTCTCAGCTCCCCCGCCCCTTCCCGCAGCACCGAGAAGGACTCGGGTGCCCCGCCGCCCTCGCCGAGCAGCAACCCGCCGAGCAGTCGGCCGGCCCAGTCCGTCCAGGTCACGGTGTCCGGCGCGAACACGGACTACTCCGGGACCTGTCCGCCGCCCACGGAGCGGGCGCCCGCCTTCACGGCGACGTTCACGGTGGGCCGGCTGCCCGCGCAGGTGGAGTACCGGTGGGTGCTGAAGGACGGGTCGGTGTCCGATCCGGGGTGGAAGACGCTGTCGTTCCCCGCGGGTGGCGGCAGGACCAAGCAGGACAAGGTGATCGTGACGACGTACTCGGAGAGCGGGACGGTCCGGAACGCGATCAGCGTCGAGGTGCGGAGCCCGGTGCGTACGACGTCGAACTCGGTGCCGTTCTCGGTGACCTGTGCGACGACGGAGACCCCGACGGACGGGGCCTCCCCCTCGACTTCGGCCTCGCCCTGACGGGTCAGGCGGCGCTGGTGAGAACCGGCAGGTAGCCGCCCGACTGGCCGGCGGCGGTGGGGTGGTAGGACTCGCCGACGTTCAGCCAGTTGAGGCTGTGCAGCCAGGAGCTGCCGGAGCAGATCTCGTGGCCGGCGAAGGTGGAGCGGACATCACCGAACGTGAAGCCGTGGTCGGCTGCGCGCTTGGCGATCGCGGCGTCGAGGTAGTCGGCAGCGCCGTTGATCGCGGCGCGCTTGGTCTCGGAGAGGCCGAGGCAGGTGGTGCCCAGCATGTAGAAGCGGGGGTAGCCGAGCACGACCACGCGGGCGGACGGCGCCCTGGTGCTGATCGCGTTGTAGACGTTGTCGAGCTTGCCGGGCAGCGTGGAGTCGACGTACGCCTTCGCGGTGTTGATCCGCGACAGACAGCCGCTGTCCGAACTGAGTACACAGGTCGTCATGACGTCGGCGAAACCGGCGTCGTTGCCGCCGATGGTGATGGAGACGAGTCCGGTGGCGGAGCCCAGTGAGCCGAGCTGGTTGGCGAGGACGTCGTCCGTCGTGGCGCCCGAGCAGGCGGTGAAGGCGAACGAGGACGGGGCGTGGGCGGCGTTCCACAGGTAGGGGTAGGCCTTGGTGCTGCGGCTGCAGCTGCCGCTCGAACTGATGTAGCTGCCGGCTCCGACACCGGAGGAGTAGGAGTCGCCGAGCGCCACATAGCCCCCGGTCGCGGCGAGTTGGGGGGAAGCCTGCGCCGCGGCCGCCCCGGTGAGGGCGAGGCCGGTGGCGAGGAGGAGCGAGGTCACGTATGCCGTAAATCGGAAACGTCTCATGGAACCTCCCTTTAGCAGGATCTCTGCCACAACCGTCGTAGCAACTACGCGTGTTGACGGGAAGTGTCCATGCCAAAACTTTTCAGGTCTCAACTAGATCGGTTCGGACCGTTCTTGTGCCCAGCAAGATCATCTCCGTACGGGAGGGCAACCGCCCTTGACGGCCCCCTCGGGGCTGCGCGACATTGAAGCCCGACATCCGGCGCGCCGGGGGGCAAAGTCGCCAATGCAGACCATACGCATCAAGACATCTTCAACGGACGATGCCGAGGGGGCGCGGCCAGGACCGGGGAGGGACCTGTCACCGCTGCTCGCCGGGGCCGCGACGGCGGTCGGCGGGGTCGGCGCGCTGCTCGCGCTCACCGACTCGGACTGGCCCCTGCGTGGGCCGTTCACTCTGTTCTTCCTGCTCGCCGCGCCGACGGCGGCCATCGCCTCGGCACTGCGCGGGCTGGATCCGTTCGGCCGTACGCTCGCGTCGTTGGCCGGGGCCGTGGTCCTGAACATGCTGGTGGCCCAGGGCATGCTGGCCGTGCACCGGTGGTCGGTCCCTGGCGGGGTCGTCGCCGTCACCGCGCTCAGCGCTCTCCTGTTCCTGTCGTCGCTGCCGCGGCCGGCGGACCGAATTCTCAAACGGATGCGAAAGGTCCGCTGGAGGAACTGATTCAACGGCCGCCAAAGTTGTGTAACGGCCAAACCAACAAAAACGTGAGGCCTCGTTCCAGGTCTTGCCATACAGGTTGAATCGTCAATACCGTCGTACATCTCACCCGCATCGGTCCGTCACTACGCGGCTCAAGGGGAGGGCTCAAGGACCGCGACGTTCCGGCGCGGGGCGCGGTAGGGGGGTGCCGTGCTCGGTGACCGCATCGGTGACCGAGCCGTGCCGCGCGACCGGCTGCCGTTCTCCGACAGCCCGGCCAGCTTTGCCAGCTCACCCGCATGCACGGAGATCCGTTCACCGTGCCGTGAGTGAGAACCCCCCTTTCGAACCGGACACAAAGCCGGGCCGCCCAGGGGCGGGCGGTCCACCGGACGAGAGGGACAAGACTCATGAGTTCTGTTCTGCGCCCGCCTGCTTCGGGCCAAGATCCGTTAATGACGGGCAAATACCGGCCGATCTCCTCTCACCTGGCCATTACGCCGCCGGTGAGCGTGGTGATCCCCGCCATGAATGAGGCGGAGAATCTCCCCTACGTCTTCAAGACGCTTCCGGACTGGATACACGAAGTCGTTCTTGTGGACGGCAATTCCACCGACGACACCGTCGAAGTGGCGCGTGAGCTGTGGCCCAAGGTCAAGGTCGTCGAACAGCGGGGCAAGGGCAAGGGGGATGCCCTGATCACCGGGTTCGAGGCCTGCACCGGCGACATCATCGTGATGGTCGACGCGGACGGCTCGGCCGACGGCAACGAGATCGTGTCGTACGTCTCCGCCCTGGTCTCGGGCGCCGACTTCGCCAAGGGCTCACGATTCGCCAACGGCGGCGGCACGGACGACATGACCTTCATCCGCAAGCTCGGCAACTGGGCGCTGTGCACCATCGTCAACCGCAAGTTCGGCGCCCGCTACACCGATCTCTGCTACGGATACAACGCGTTCTGGCGGCACTGCCTCGACAAGATCGACCTCGACTGCACCGGCTTCGAGGTCGAGACCCTGATGAACATCCGGGTGGTCAAGGCGGGACTGAAGGTGCAGGAGATACCCAGCCACGAGTACCTCCGCATCCACGGCACCAGCAATCTGCGGGCCGTGCGGGACGGGTTCCGGGTGCTCGGGGTGATCCTGCGGGAACGCTCCAACCGGCGGGCGCTGCGGCGCCGTGAGCACCACTCGCCGATGATGGACACGGGCCGGGGAGAGGTGTCTTGAGCGATCCCGACATCCCCGGCATCTCTGTCGTGATCTGCGTGTACACCGAGGACCGCTGGGAGGACATCCTCGCGGCGGTCTCCTCGGTGCGCGCGCAGTCCCGGCCGGCCCTGGAGACACTCCTGGTCGTCGACCACAACCGGGCGCTGCTGGAGAGACTCACCAAGGAGTACAAGGAGGCCGACGAGGTACGGGTGCTCGCCAACGCGGGCCCCCGCGGCCTGTCCGCCGGACGCAACACCGGAATCGCCGCCTCGCGCGGCGAGGTGATCGCCTTCCTGGACGACGACGCCGTGGCCGAGCGGGAGTGGCTGCGACGCTTCGCCGAGGCGTACGCCGACCCGCTGGTGATGGCGGTCGGCGGCCGCACGATGCCGATCTGGGCGTCGGGGCGCCGGCCGGCCTGGTTCCCGGAGGAGTTCGACTGGGTCGTGGGCTGCACCTACCGGGGGCTGCCACCGGGCCGGGTACGGGTGCGCAACGTCCTGGGCGGAAACGCTTCCTTCCGCCGAACGGCGTTCGACTCGGCGGGCGGCTTCGCCACCGGCATCGGGCGCGACGGCGCCAAACGGCCGCTGGGCTGCGAGGAGACGGAGCTGTGCATCCGCCTCACCCGCGCCAGGCCCGACGCGGTCCTGCTGATCGACGACCGGGCGGTGATCCATCACCGGGTGCCCGAGGTTCGCGAGCACTTCGGGTACTTCCGCACGCGCACCTACGCCGAGGGACTGTCCAAGGCCCTGGTGGCCCGGAGCGTGGGCGCGGACAAGGGGCTCGAGTCGGAACGCCGGTACACCACGCGTGTGCTGCCCGCGGGCGTCGCCCGCGGTCTGCGGGACGCGCTGCTGGCCCGGCCGGGCGGCGCCGGGCGAGCGGGGGCGATCGTCGCCGGCGTGCTCACCGCGGCGGGCGGGTACGTCGTGGGGAGTGTCCGGGCGCGCCGGGGCGGAGCCACCTTCTCGGTCGTGGACATCGAGGGGGAAACACATGGGTGAAGCGCGTGTGCCGATTCTCATGTACCACTCCGTGGCCACCACACCCAACGACGCCACCCGCGTCCTGTCGGTCGCCCCGGAGGCGTTCGCCGAGCAGATGGCGATGCTCGGCGACCTGGGCTTCACCCCCGTCGACACCGCGGCGCTGGCGGCGAGCTGGCGCTCGGGCCGCCCGCTGCCCGCCCGCCCGGTGCTGATCACGTTCGACGACGGCTACGCGGGCGTGCACCGGCACGCCCTGCCCGTGCTCGCCAAGCACGGCTTCGCGGCCACGCTGTTCGTCTCGACGGGCTGGATCAAGGGACCGTACGACACCGGGGGCGGCCTGGACGCCATGCTCGACTGGCGCCAGGTGCGCGAGCTCGCCCGTTCCGGTGTCGAGATCGGCGGCCACAGCCACACCCACCCGCAGCTCGACCAGCTCGACGACGACACCCTGCGCTCCGAACTGGTCCGCTGCAAGGAGATCGTCGCCGACGAACTGGGTGCCGTGCCGGTCTCGTTCGCCTACCCCTACGGATACTCCAGCCGCCGGGTGCGCGGTGCCGTGCGGGAGGCCGGGTTCGCCCAGGCGCTCGCCGTCGGCAACGGTCTGGCCCGCCGTCGCCAGGGGCCCTACGCCCTGCGGCGGGTGACCGTGCGCCGCAGCACGGACGCGCAGGAGTTCGAGCGGCTGATCGAAGGCCGTTCGATCGCCCGTAACTTCGCCACGGACCGTGCCCTCACCAAGGGGTACGCCGTCCTCCGCAGAGCACGCCAGGTCCGCCGGAAGGCCATCCGTACCCGTGTCTGACACGACGACCACGACCGAGGCCGCATCGCCCGGGACGCAGGCACCCGAGCAGTCGGGGCGCCGTCTCCGTCTGCCCGGACGGGACCGGTCGCCCGGCGGCAGCCAACTGTTCCGGAACGCCTATGCCCTGATGCTCAACACCGGCATCTCCGCCGTCCTCGGGCTCGGGTTCTGGCTGGCCGCGGCCCGCTACTACTCCGAGTCCGCGGTCGGCCAGGGCTCCGCCGCGATCGCCGCGATGAAGTTCCTCGCCGGCCTGACCGCGGTGACCCTGACGGGCGCCCTGGCCCGCTTCATCCCGGTCGCCGGGCGCCGCACCGGACGGCTCATCTTCCGCACGTACGCCGGAAGTTCCCTGATCGTGGCGCTGGCGGCGGGCGTCTTCCTGATGACGCTGGACGTGTGGGGGCCGTCGTACCGGTTCCTGCACGGACCGCTCAACGGGCTCGGTTTCATGGTGGCCGTCGTCGCCTGGAACCTGCTCACCCTGCAGGACGGCGTGCTGACCGGACTGCGCAGCGCGCCCTGGGTGCCGGTGGGCAACACCGTGTTCTCCACGGTGAAGCTGGGGCTGCTCGTCGCGTTCGCCGTGGCCATCCCGACCACCGGTGTCTTCGTGTCGTGGGTCGCCGCGATCGCCACCTCCGTGGTGCCGCTCGGCTGGCTGGTGTTCCGCCGTCTGGTGCCCCGGCACGTCAAGGCGACCGCGGAGCACGCCAAGCCACCGACGCTCAAGGAGATCGGGCGGTTCCTCGCCGGGGACTACACCGGCTCCCTGTTCTCGCTGGCCGTGGTCTACCTCGTCCCGGTCATCATCGCCTCGCAGGTCAGCTCCGAGGACAACGCGTACTTCTACATCACCACGACCATAGGCGGCACGACCAACCTGCTGGCGATCAACATGGGCGCGTCCCTTAACGTCTAGTGCTCGCACGAGCCGGCCCGGCTGGCCGCCGACACGCGTGCGGCGCTGAAGCGGATGGCCCGGATCATGCTGCCGATCGGCGTGCTGCTGTTCGTCGGGGCACCGTGGATCCTCGGCGTGTTCGGTGCGGGCTACGCGCAGGCGGCGACTCCGCTGCTGCGCTGGTTCGCGGTCGGGGCGCTGCTGCGGGTCGTCATGGAGACGTACTTCGCCGTGCTGCGCGCCCAGAGCCGCACCGCCGGACTCGCCTGGCTGCAGGGACTGTTGTGCGTGCTGGTTCTCGGCCTGACGCTGCTGCTGCTGCCCCGCATGGGGCTGACCGGCGCGGGCGTCGCGGAGATCTCCAGCCTGGCGGTGATCGTGGCGATCGCCGCGCCCCGGCTGTGGAAGACGGTCCGGGCCGCGCCTGCCGCGGATCTTCCGGACGGAGCGGCACCCGACGGTGACCTCGCCGACCTCGGGGCGCCCGAGGTCCCCGCCTCCACTCAGCCGGGCCGGCGCAGCCCGGCCTGGGCGCTGGACAGCGACACCCTCGCCCTGGGCATCCACGTCGACTTCGACCACCTGGAGCGCCGCCCCGACGTGCGCCCCGGTCCTGGCACCCCGCCCACCGGGACGCCGGTGGCGCGCCACGACCCGCCGACCTGGGCGCTGCGCCCCCGGCCGCCGGAGGCACCGGGACCGCCGGTCGAGATGGGGGTCCCCCCGGCCGGGCGAAGCCGGGACTGGGGAAGGGAACCGGGCGCGGAGGCGTCGCTGGGACCGGCCGAGGCCTCGCTCCTGAAGGAGGCGGAGGTCGACGCGCCGTTCGAGGAGTCCCTCGTACCGGAGGCTCCCACCGCGCCGGAGGAGGCCGCGGCCGTGCCCGCCGAGGACCCGCCCGGGACGGCGGCTCCCCCGCTGCGCGACGGTCCGATGCCCACGCGCCCCGGAGTCGTCCTCGGCTGTCTGCTGATCGCCGCGCTGCTGCTGTACTGGGTGCCTGCACTGCGGCTCGGCGAGTCCGACCTGGACGAGATGGGCGGGCTCGGCCTGATCTCCGTGCTGCCGCTGCCCACGCTGGTCGGGGCGGCGCTGCTGATCGCGGTGTTCGCCTCGCTGCTCTGGCTGCGCCACGAGCACCGGGCGCTGCTGCTGGTCACGCTCCTCGCGACCGTGGTGTCACTGCACGCCCTGCCCGCCGTCATCGAGACCGAACCCCGGTTCGCGACGGCCTGGCAGCACCTCGGGTTCATCGACTACATCGACCGCACCGGGTCGGCCGTGCCGGACCTGGACGCGCGCTGGAGCTGGCCGGGCTTCTTCGCGGCGGCCGCGTTCGCCGCCAGGGCCTGCGGGATCACCGACTTCACCGAGGTCATCCGCTGGTGGCCGCTGACCGTTCAGCTCGCCTGTCTGGCACCGATGTTCCTGCTCGTGCGCTCGATGCGGGCGAGCTGGCGGGCCAGGTGGACCGGTGTCTGGATCTTCGTGCTCAGCGGCTGGGTGGGACAGGACTACTTCTCCCCACAGGGCTTCACGTATCTGCTCTACCTCGTGTTCGTGGCGATCCTCCTCGTCTGGTTCCGCGCCCCGCGCGTGATCTGGACGAAGTTCCGCCCCGGCGAGGCCGAGGTCGAACCGGCGGACCGGCGCCGGCGGGCCGTGCTGCTCATGGTGCTCATCGGCCTGTACGCGGCGAGCGTCCCGGCCCACCAGCTCACCCCGTTCGTGATGCTGGGCGTACTGGCGGTGCTGGTCCTGACCGGACGGTCGGAGCTGCGCGGGCTGCCGATCCTGTTCGGGGTGGTGGCCGCGGTGTGGCTCGGCTTCATGGCCGAGCCGTACTGGTCCGGGCACTTCAACGACCTGTTCGGCGGGGTCGGCGGGGTGGGCAGCAACGTGTCGACCTCGGTGTCCGGCCGTATCCAGGGCGGCAGTTCCACACACAAGCTGGTGCTCTACACGCGGGTCCTGCTGGCCGGCGGGGTGATGACCTTCGCCTGCTGGGGCTGGTGGCGGCGGCGCGACCACAAGTACCGCGAGCGGTCGCTCCTCGTGCTCACCTTCGTCCCGTTCCTGGGCTTCGGCATGCAGTCGTACGGCGGCGAGATGGCCCTGCGCGTCTTCATGTTCGCGCTGCCGGGCGCGGCACTGCTGGGCGCCCTCGCCCTGTTCCCGCGCACCGGCGTCACGGCGGAGGAGCGCGAGAAGGACCGGGTCAGCCTGGCCCCGCTGGCCGCGCTGGTGGCGGGCCTGCTGCTCATGGGCGGGTTCCTGGTGGCCCGCTGGGGCAACGAGCCGTTCGAGCGGACCCGGCCCGGCGAGGTCGCGGCCATGGACTACGTGTACGCCCACGACAAACCGACGGTACGGCTGCTGTGGCTGAGCAACGACCCGGTCAACGACGTGACGCCGGCGATGCCCTGGGGCGCGAAGGACATGGAGCGGGTCGACTACGTGCCGACGCTCGCGCCGACCGACCCGGTGCTGGTGTCGGGCCTGGTCAAAGCGCTCAGGGACGCGGGACCGAACTCGTATCTGATGCTCAACACGAGCCAGATCACCTACCTGCAGATGGACGTGGGCTACTCGGCGACCTGGGAGTCCCGACTGATCCGGAACCTGGACAACCGGCAGGAGCTGAAGAAGGTCCTGGTCAACGACGACGTCACCATGTACGCGATGCGCAAGCGGCCCGCGGGCGAGGTGCCCGAGCCTCATCCGGGGCCGATCGGACCGCGGGTGACGTGGACGCCGTGGTCGGTGGTCGGCGGTCTCGCGGCCGTCGCGCTGATCATGCTGCTCACCGTGCGCGAGGTGGTCCGGGTCGCGGTGCGGCCGGGGGTGGGTCAACTGCGCTGGCTGCAGAGCAGTTTCTGGTTCGCCCTCCCCCTGCTCGCGGTCCTGCTGGCCTCGCTGGTGCAGCGGTTCCTGACCATGAAGTGAGTCCCGCGGTGGGGGGGGCGGGCCGGAGGGCGGGCCACAGAACCAAGAATGGGGTGATGTGGGAACCCCCGCGCTGGCGCCCGGGGCGGTGAGTGAGCGCTGGGG
>NZ_JBHYKH010000216.1:0-3753 GCF_042741275.1 Streptomyces sp. NPDC058964 | reverse complement strand
TGACCTCCATTTGCTGTCGCCCCGGGGGGGGCGCGCCCGATAGCCGGCTCGCCCCACTTCACCTCGTAGGCGTGCATGTCGAACCGCCTGCCGTCGACCTGTGCGCTGATCGTCCGGTCGAGGGTGTTGACCACCAGGACGGTCTTGTCACTGGCCAGTACGCGCACGTTGGGCACGTCGTCCTTGGCGACGGACACGGTCTCGAGCCGGGTGCCCGGCCCGAACGCCTCGCCGAACCTCGACACCAGGCCGTACATGGGGAGCTGCTTGCCCCCGGCCGCGCTGTCGGTCGGCGTCCACAGGCAGCCCGCACAGTCGGTGCCCTTCTTCTCCTCCGGGTTCCAGTAGAAGCCGGAGTCGGCGCCGCCCTTGACCATGGCGATCATTCCGGTGGCCTGGACCGCGACCCGGTGGGTCTCGGACCAGCCCTTGCGGTCGTCGTTGCCGTCGGCGGGCTCGACGTAGTACTCGGCCCACCACAGCGGCAGGTCGTGCGTCTGCCGCCGGACCCAGTGGCTGACGGCGGCCAGCTTGTCGGTGGCCGCGAACTCGTCGGGCAGCATGTCGTCGTCGTTGGTGTAGCTGGAGCCGTCGACGACCACGAAGTCGGCGCCCGCCCTGTGCGTGTTCCAGTAGTCGAAGGCGTCCATGACCCGCTGGTCCATGGCACCCCAGGCACCCCGGAGGGCCGTCGACGCGTTCTGCTTCTGCCGCAGGTCGACGCTGTCCATGACGAGGTAGGGCCCGCCGACCATGATGTCCTTGTCGACCTTCTTCAACGCCTTGTAGACCAGGTTGTAGAGCTGCGTGTAGCCCTCGTAGTCCCAGCGGCCCTCGGCGTTGTTCCAGAAGCCCTTGAACTCGTTCCAGACGATGAAATGGCGTACGTCCGGGTAGCGCTTGGCGACGGTGGCGGCGAGGTCGGCGAAGTCCTGGAAGTGGTCGGGGGTCGGGGCGGTCTCCAGCGCGGCCTGGCTCCAGTCGGTGTTGCCGACTCCGGCCCTGCCGCCCTTCATCCAGTCCGGGGAACAGCACAGCGTGATCACCGGGGTGGCCCCCGACCTGCGCATGAAGTCGACCCGGCGGTCCATCGCGCCGAAGTCGTAACGGCCCTTGACCGGTTCGGGGTTGTCCGCGCCCCAGCCCATGATGTGCTGGTTCTGCGGCAGCCCGCCGTTCTTCGCCAGCAGCCCCTCGACCCGCTCGCTGGCCGCGTCGCTGCCCTCGTCGGCGCTGTACCGGGTGTGGGTGAAACCCCAGCCGACGTACGGCTCCGGTCTGCCCCGCGGAGTGGCCGGCGTGCCGTGCACCCGGTCGCCGTCGCGGGAGGTGCCCGCGGTGCTCACTCCGCTCCCCGGCAGCGTGTTGATCAGGGTCACGACCAGGGCCAGAACGGCCACTCCCACCCCGAGCAGGGCGGCGAGCCGCCACCGCCCGGTCCCCGAATTCCACCCATGACGTCCCATCAGGGACAACAGTAATGGTGGATATCGCGTATGGGGGAGGTGTTGGGAACACCGGGAACAAGCAGCGGAAATGCAGTGCGCGGAGCGCCTCCGTGGCGGATCATGGCGGCATGTCTGCGAACCCACACGACGCTCTGCCGATCCGGCTCAACGTCGACGACTCCGACTCGCCGTCCGACGTCGTCGACGCGCTGTTCCTCGGCCGCTTCGCGACGGGCGAGCAACCGTACTCGCACGCGGTCAACATCGACCGGGTGCGCTCCGGCGCGACCCTCCTGCCGCAGGACGCCCGGGTGCTCCGCGTGGCCCGCGACGACGACCGCAGTGCCACGCTCGCCGAGGGCGACGGCTGGACGCTCCTGGTCTCCCGCTGGAACCGGGGCGCGGACGTGACCGTGACCGCGACCAGCGCCGAGCTGGCGAAGAAGGTCCTCGACCAGGCCACGGACGGCGCCGCGGACGAGCCCGAACCGCAGCCGGAGAACGTGACGATGGGCTTCTGGTACGTGTCCCCGAGGCGCGGCCCGCACCGCACGACCCGTCAGATCTCCGCGGGTACGTGGGACGAGGTGCGGCCCAACTACACGGCACCGGTGGCGGACGCCATGGACCAGCTGATGCGGACGACCCCGGACGACATCGCGGGCCGTCTGCTGCTGCTCCACGGTCCGCCGGGCACCGGCAAGACCTCGGCGCTGCGCACGCTGGCCCGCTCGTGGCGGGACTGGTGTCAGGTGGACTGCGTGCTCGACCCCGAGCGCCTGTTCTCCGACGTCGGCTATCTGATGGACATCGCGATCGGCGAGGAGGACTCGGCGGGCAAGGGACGCTGGCGGCTGCTGCTCCTGGAGGACTGCGACGAGCTGATCCGCGGCGAGGCCAGGCACACCGCGGGCCAGGCGCTGTCCCGCCTGCTCAACCTCACCGACGGCCTGCTGGGCCAGGGCCGCAACGTCCTGGTCGGTGTCACCACCAACGAGGACCTGGAACGCCTCCACCCCGCCGTGGTCCGCCCCGGCCGCTGTCTGGCCCGCATCGAGGTGGGCCCGCTGACCCGCCCGGAGGCGGTGGCCTGGCTCGGCAAGGAGGAGGGTGTGGGCCGCGAGGGCGCGACACTGGCGGAGCTGTACGCGCTGCGCCGGGGCACCTCGCCGACGTCGGTTCCGGGGGCGCGGGACGGGGCGGACGCGGGACTCTACCTGTGAGGAGGACTCCGCCGGGGGCCGGTGCTTTGATGGACGTATGACCGTGTACGTCGGTACGTCGGGGTGGCAGTACAAGGACTGGCGGGGGGGCCTGTACCCGGCCGACGTACCCGTGCGGCTGTGGCTGGAGGAGTACGCGGCGCGCTTCGCCACGGTGGAGATCAACAACGCGTTCTACCGGCTGCCGACGCGGGAGAACTTCGAGGCCTGGCGCGATCGCGTGCCGGACGACTTCGTGGTGGCGGTGAAGGCGAGCCGGTACCTCACGCACATCAAGCGGCTGAAGGACCCGGAGGAGCCGGTGCACCGCCTGATGACGCACGCGGCCGGCCTGGGCGGGCGCCTCGGCCCGGTCCTCCTCCAGCTCCCGCCGACCCTGCGTGCCGATCCCGGTCTGCTGGACGCCTGTCTCGCCCGCTTCCCGGCGGGCACGAGGATCGCGGTCGAGCCCCGCCACGACTCGTGGTGGACACGGGAGACCCGGGCGGTGCTGGAGTCCCGCGGCGCCGCCCTGTGCTGGGCCGACGTCCAGGCTCACCCCGTCACGCCGCTGTGGCGCACCGCGGAGTGGGGATACGTCCGCTTCCACGAGGGGCGTGCCCACCCGTGGCCCCGCTACGGCCGCCGTTCGCTGGAGACATGGGTGGACCGCATCGCGACCACCTGGTCCGACGACCGGGACGTCTACGCCTACTTCAACAACGACCCCGGCGGGGCCGCCGTGGAGGACGCGAGGGCCTTCGGCGGACTGGCCACGAGGGCGGACCTGACGGTGACCCGCACGCCGGAGCCCAGTTCACGCCGCTGATCCGTCGCCACCACGGCCCGCGCAACCGCCAGAACCCGACCCGCCTCACCCACCCCCGTAAACCGCCCGCACCGCATCCCGCACGGCACCGAGCGCCGCCTCCTCGTCCAGGCCCAGCCTGCGCACGCGCTCCACGTACGCCTGCGCGGCCGATGCCGCCTCACGCGCCGCGGCCGAACCGGCGGCGGCGACGAACGTGCCGTTGCGTCCGCGTGTCTCGATCACCCCGTCCGTCTCCAGCGCCCGGTACGCCTTGGCCACCGTGTTCACCGCG
>NZ_JBHYKH010000215.1:0-14188 GCF_042741275.1 Streptomyces sp. NPDC058964 | reverse complement strand
ACCCTCGCCGCCCACACCCTCGCTTTCACGCGCGCCCCCGCCCGGGGGGGCTGGGCCGGCCGGGGCGTGTGGCACACGACCGCCCCCGCGCGCCCCCCGGGGGCCTTGCCCACCAGCGCCCGCGCCTCCGCCCGCTCCGTGGAGCACAGCCACCCCGGCTTCGCCCCGGCGCCCGGCGTGGGCGGCGGCCCGAAGAACGGCATCCTGCCCGTCGTGCTCGGCTACCGCTACCCGCGGGGCGCGGTCATCGACGCCGACCGGGAGCAGCCGGTCGTGCCCGACGGGATGGACCTCGACGGCCGGCCCGGCAGCCGGGCCCCGCACATGTGGCTGCGCCGCGCCGGCGAGCGGCTCTCCACGATCGACCTGTACGAGAGCTCCCTGGTCCTGCTCAGCGACGCCCCGGACGACGCGGGCTGGCACGCCGCCGCCCGCCGCATCGCCGACCGCGACGGCGTGCGGCTCGACGCGTACCGGATCGGACCGGGCCCCGACGCCGACCTGACCTACGACACCGACGCCGACGACTGGGCGCAGGTCCACGGCACCACGGCCGACGGAGCGGTCCTGGTCCGCCCGGACGGCTTCGTGGCCTGGCGGGCCCAGGGCGCCGTACCGGACCCGGAGGCGGCGCTGAGCAAGGTCCTCGCCGCCGTCCTGCGTACGGGCTGACCCGCCGCCGACAGCGAAGGCCACCCGCGCCGGGAGGTACGGGTGGCCTTCGTCGTACGGAGCCCCCTGTCGGATTCGAACCGACGACCTTCGCTTTACAAGTTCGTTCTCCACCCGGTCCGGCTGGGGCTCGCCTCGCATACCGGTGCCGCACGCCGCTGCTGGTGGTCGCCGCCATCCGCTGTCGTTGATGTCACTCGTGGATGTCAGAACGGTGCAACCACGTGCGTGCGTATCGCCGTGATCACCATTGATGTCAGCGAGGTGACCGAGGAACGCTCCATGCACCCGCTTCTGATGCGGGAGCTGGGCTTCCCGGGCTTCTACGGCATGAAGTGGGATGCCTTCTGGGACGGAATCACTGCCCTGGTCAGGATCCCAGATCATGTGCGCTTCCCCGGCTGGGATCAGCTCGTGGCCGATGTTCCCCGCGGGGCCGCCAACGCTTCGGCTGGCGCTCGACAACTACCGAGCCGCGTACCGGCCGGTGTTTGTCGCTGAGTGGGCCTAGCGATGAGCAAGCTCGGGGCTTAGGCATGGCGGTACCAGTGTCGCAGATCCACTCGGGTGACCTGCGGCTGTCGCCTGCTACGACTGTCGATAGTGGTCGTCAACGGTCGCCACCGAGCGGCCTCGGACGGCCCAGGGACGGCCCAGGGACGACCCAGCGACGATCACTGGTCGGCTGCTTGCCATTCATCGAATCGCACCTTGGCCTGGTGGTCGTGGGCCCACCAGAAGACCTCACCACTGAGAAGGCCCCGAGGGCCGGGGAGGTCATCGGCAGCCGTACAGGCCGCCGCCGAGTCGTCTACGGGTGGCTCGGCTCGACCGCCGCGCTTGGACCGCGAGAGGTGAGTGGGGGCACCTTGAGGATATTGTGGACAAATTACGCGTGATCAGTGGCGGCTCAAGCGTTTGTTGAGCGGGAGGCGCCCGGGTCGGTTGTCCGGCGGACCGCTGATGCCGACGAGGGAGGCGCGGAACGTGACTGATGAAGGAACGTGGCTCGGCGGCTTGCTGGCATCGGTGGAGGAGGCGCCACCGGTGGAATCCGTCGCCGTAATGGCACGGGTCCTGCAAGATCGGATTGCTGCAGTCAACGTGTCTTTCCTGATCACAGATCTCGGTGGCAAAGCTCTCGTGCGACTCACCGGGGCGGCTAGTGAAGGCGCCAGAGGGCAGCCAGAGCGGATCGAGTTGTCAGGCACTCTCTATGACCAGGTGATCCGCTCCCAACAAATCCAGACGGAGGCAGGTAAGGGGGACGGAGAAGCTGGGCCGGCCCAGGTTCGGGTCATTGCGCCGGTGACCGACCGAGGGGACGCGATCGGTGTGCTGGAGCTGACCCTGGCCGCCCCTCCCGACCGGCAGACGGCACGACTCATCTCCGAGGCCGCCCACGCATTGGCCTACGTGGTGATCGTCAACCGCCGCTTCACCGATCTCTATGAATGGGGCCGGCGCACCACGCGGCTGTCCCTGGCAGCCGAGATCCAACACCGCCTGCTACCCGATTCCTTCACCTGCGATGCCGGTCGGTTCACTGTCGCCGGAGCGTTGGAACCGGCCCACGACATCGGCGGGGACACCTTCGACTACACCCTGGACCGTCGCGCCCTGCACCTGTCCCTCACCGATGCGATGGGCCACGACGTGCACGCCGCACTGCTGGCCACTGTGGTCGTCGGTGCCCTGCGCAACGCCCGGCGTGCGGGTGCCGACCTGGCTGCCCAGGCCGAGGACGCCCATCGGGCGGTAGCCCACTACCCCGACCAGGTCCATCAGACCGCCGTCGACCAGACCGACCGGGTGCATCAGGCCGTCGCCAAGCACGGCGGCCAGGCCATGGTCACTGGCCAGCTGCTACGTGTCGCCCTCGACACCGGCCACACCGCCTTCGTCAACGCCGGCCACGTGTGGCCGTTGCGCCTGCGTGACGGGAGAGTGCAGGAGATCTCCCCCTTGATCGACTTGCCCTTCGGCGTCACTCCGAACCCGGGGTATCGCGTTCAGAGCCTCGACCTTCGTCCGGGGGACCGCCTGGTCCTCCTCACCGACGGCATGCTGGAACCCCACGGCACTGACTCCAGCCTGCGCAACCTGATCAAGAAGACCGGTGACTGGCACCCACGCGATGCAGTGCGCGCCTTCACCGAAGCCGTACTGAAGACCACGGACCACGACCCCCGCGACGATGCCACCGTGCTGTGCCTGGACTGGCCCGGGCCCTGATGCGGCGAACCGATGCTGACACCGTGTAGAACAAGGTCTAAAACCTTGCGCCTGCGATCTGCGGCTCCGCCATTGGTCAGCCTTCTGACCAGCAGCGGAGCCGTCGACGTTTGAGAGCGTTGGTTGTCGCCGAGTACCCCCGCACGGCCCAGAGACGGCCCGTGCGGGGGTGTCGTGGTTGCACCTCGATGCGAACTATGGGCACGGGGGCCGTTAGAGGTCTCTAGAGCCGGTCAGGGGGCCTATGACGGACCGTGACGGGCGCTGAGAATCAACGTGGTTGCTGTACTCCTTGCTGTACAGCAATCCCGGCAGAGGCAGCGGCAACCGCCTCCAAGACCAATGCGTATGCAGCGACGATGTCGTTCGCCTCGCGCCACTGGAGCACGATGATCACAATGACGGTGATCACCCACAACTTCGGACGCGGGTTTGACAGCCCCTGCGGGGAAAGCAGCACACTCATCTCTGAGCCCTCCAATGGGTTCGCCGCCCACCTCTGCCGCCTCGCCGGGAAGCCTGCGCGGCAGGGTGGGCTTTCTTGTTGCCTACTGCTTCATGGTGCAACGCCGTTTCTGTCAATTGGAGTTGTCTGAGACTTGTTTACGAGTAGGGGACAAGTCGAGTTAGATGGCTGCTAGTTGGTTGCCAACCTCGACGGGCTGGCAAAGACTTCAGCGCGCTCGCAGGCATGGCACGCGGTCGGCGGAGCGACTTTGGGCGGGAGCTGCCATGGGGCGAGTGATCATGGCCCCGTAAGCTTCCGGCGCGTCGGGCAGTCTGTGGACCTGCCCGGTGAAGCACGACGTTGGGGCCATGATCTTCGAGGCTCGCCCCATGGTGGCTGCCTAAAGTCGTGGAGCCGACCGCCCCAGCCACGACGTGTTCTGACCTCATGCTGTCGGCCAACCCTCACCAGGGCGCGCGTCGGCGCAGCGCGGGCGGAGCGGGCCGGAGGCAGGAGCGGCGCCCGCAGCGGAGCCGGGAGCGCGCCCGGCGGAGCGGAGCGCAGCCGGGGCTTGATGAACGTAGGGAAAGTCTTATCCCGCTGCGATGAGCCGCTTCCCGTCGTGGCTCCGTACGTGGGGGCCGTTGCCGTCCAAGGCATCCAAGAGCCTGACCGCGAAGACCTCGGCCATGCGCTCGCTGACCTCGTCGGGTGTGAGCCACTCGACGGCTGTCGACTCGCTGGACGTGCGCTCGGTGCCGCCGGATGGCTTGCAGCGGAAGACTAGGGCCACGATGCCTCGGACCGTGTTCTTGTAGACGCCGGTGAGTTCGTCGACCTCGACGTGGATGCCTGTCTCCTCCAGGACCTCGCGGGCTACGCCGGCCTCCGGGGTCTCGTTGAGTTCGAGCACTCCGCCGGGAAGCTCCCATGTGCCGTTGTCGGCGCGGCGAATCGCCAGGAGCCTGCCGTCTTCGCGTACCACCACCCCGGCTACGGATACCGAGTGCAGCGGCGCGGGCGTTGCTCCTTGTGATTCACTCATGTACAGGAGCATAGGAGGCAGAGAAGGACTATGGGAACCGCAGCAGGAGGTGAGAGGTCCGTACCTCGGTACGTGCAGATCGCCAACGACATCGTGCAGCAGATCCGGGCTGGTGTCCTCACGCCTGGTGACATGGTGCCGAGTGAATCCGAGCTGGTCGACCGCTACGGCGTGTCCGGCGGGACCATCCGAAAGGCCATGGTCGAAGTACGGGCAAGCGGGCTCGTTGAGACCCGGCACGGCAAGGGCTCGATCGTTAAGGACCGGCCGCCGGTACGGCACCGCTCCTCGGACCGCTTCCGCCGCTCGCACCGACGTGGTGGCAAGGCCGCCTACCTCGCCGAGTCGGCGCAGTCCGGCGCCACCGCCAAGGTGAGCGTCCTGTACATCGGGCCCATGGAGGCCCCCGAGGACGCGGCCCAACGGCTCAGCGTCGACGCCGGTGCCCAGGTGCTTGCCCGGCGTCGCCTCTACTTCCGCAACGGCACCCCGGTGGAGACTGCCACCTCCTACTTGCCGTGGGACGTGGTGAAGGAGATCCCGGAGCTGTTTGCCGAGAACCCCGGCGGCGGTGGCATCTACGCCCGACTTGAGGACCACGGCCACGAGTTCGCGGAGTTCGTCGAGACGCTGCAGGCGCGGCCTGCCTCCAAGGCGGAAGCATCCGAACTGGCCCTAAGTCCGGGTGCCCCGGTGGTCCACCTGGTGCGTGAGGCGCGTACGACCGAAGGCCGTGTGGTTGAGGTCTGCGACACGCTCATGGCCGCTGACCAGTTCGTTTTCGAGTACCGCATCCCCGCCGCGGACTGACGCGCCCTCAACTCCTCGCAGCCCGTCGCGACTTCTCAGCCGCGGCGGGTTGACTCATGTATAGGAGTGAGGCACTCTTCTTCATGTCACTCATATACATGAGTGACAGAGTCCTGCCTCTGTAGAGGAGTGCTTTGCCATGCGTCAGATCCCCGTCGACACCTCCGCCGCGACCGTGATGGTCGCCAAGACCCCTCAGCCCAAGGTCAAGGACCGCCGTACCGGTGAGATCGCCACCGACGTCGAGAGCGGCGCGAAGCTGATGACCGTGGACGTGATGTTCGCGGCGAACGACGAGGTCGAGATCCTGTCCATCACCGTGCCGGAGCCGGGTATCTCCGGTGAGCTGACCATGGGTACCCCGGTCGCGCTCACGGGGCTGATCGCCCGCCCGTGGGAGAACGACTTCAACCGGCAGAAGCGGCACGGCATCGCGTTCCGCGCGGTCGCGGTCACCTCGCTCGCCGCCGGCGCCGCGCAGCCGAAGGCGGCCTGACCGTGACCGGCTCCACGGTCGCGCTGGTGCTGGTCATCGCCGCTGCGGGTCTCCTGCGGTGGCGGCGCCCCGCCTGGTACTGGCTGACTTTCGGGGTCACCCTGGCCGCGCTGAGGGTCCTGGTCCGCTACGGCTCTGTCATGGAGGCCTGCGGGCTGACCGTCCCGCCCTCGCGCTGGCGGCTGCGGTTAGCCCGGATGACCAACCGGCCCGTGCCGGAGTCCCGGCCGCCGAGCATCCTGCGCCTGAAGCCGACCCGGACCGGCCTGCTCCTGCGGCTGAAGCTGCGACCTGGTCAGGACGCCTTCGACGTCGCCGCCGCCTCTGACCGGCTGCGGCACTCGTTCTCGATGTACGGCGTCACCTGCCGGGAGGTCCGCTCCGGCGTCGTCGAGCTGCGCATGACTGGCTACGACGTGCTCAAGCGAGTGCAGATGCCCGCCAAGACCGACACACGCCCGATGCGGGTCCCCGTAGCCCTGCGCGAGGACGGCTCGGTCCACTACCGTGACTACCGGGCGATACCCCACGCCCTCACCCTCGGCGCCACCGAGTCGGGCAAGTCCGTCTACCAGCGCAACCTCGTCGCCGGGCTCGCCCCGATGGACGTCGCCCTGGTCGGCATCGACTGCAAGCAAGGCGTGGAACTGTTCCCGCTGGCACGTCGATTCTCCGCCCTGGCCGACAACCCCGACACCGCAGCCGAGCTGCTCGATGCCCTCGTGGCCCGCATGCAGGACGTCTACCAGCTCATCCGCGCCGAGCAGCGCATCGCCTCGGCCGTTCCGGACGCCGAGATCGCCGCCGACATCTGGGACCTCCCCGACCACCTGCGCCCCACTCCCATCGTGGTCTTGGTCGACAAGGTCGCCGAACTCGCCCTCTTCGCCACCAAGGAAGAGGAAAAGCGGCGAGACCGCATCATCACCGCCCTGGTCCGCCTCGCCCAGCTCGGCCGCGCCGCCGGCATCTACCTCGAAATCTGCGGACAGCGCCTCGGGTCCGAACTCGGCAAGGGCATCACCATGCTCCGCGCCCAGCTCACCGGCCGTACCGCCCACCGCGTCAACGACGAACCCTCGGCGAACATGGCCTTCGGCGACGTCTCCCCAGACGCCGTCCTGGCCGCCATCCAGATCCCCGCCGAGATGCGCGGCATCGCCATCGCCGGTGACTCAACCGGCGGTTGGCACCGCATCCGTGCCCCGCACACCTCGATCCGTCAGGCCGCCAACGTCTGCAACCGGCACGCCGACCGCACCCCGGAACTGCCCGAACTGGCACCCTTCCGGCCCGCAGTGTCCGGCCCGCCTCAGGCTTCGATGCCGCTGTCCAAGACGGCTCCGGCCACGGCCTGACCATCCCGCTTCCCGGTCGGCGCGACCGCGTCTTCGCGCCAGGTCCCTACCCCCGCCATGCCTGAAGAAGGGAGAACCCCCGCCATGTGTCCCGACTGCGAGGACTTCGCCCGCACCGTCCTGCTGCTCGGCCAACTCGCCCTCTACGCCGACACCACCGGCGCCGACCTCGACTTCGTCGAGGCCGTCAGCCCGTCCCTGGCCGCATCGCTCCCCGAGCCGCCCGGAACCACTGAGGAGTCCTGATGGCCGCCCGTCTGCGCGTCGACGCCGTCCTGGTCCAGGCCGTCATCGCCGGATCCCTGTCCTTCGCCCACCTGCACGACCTGGCCGCCGCTGCCGGACAGGACGGCTGGAAGGCCTGGGCCTACCCGGTCAGCGTCGACCTGCTCCTGGTCGCCGCCTGGCGCCGACTCCGCTCAGACGGCCCGTCCCGGCTGGCCTGGTGCTGGTTCCTCATCGCACTGGTCGCCTCCCTCGGCGCCAACATCGCCACCGCCGGATTCCTGAACCTGGCCGGCCCGCCCGCCCTGCTGCGTCTCGGCATCGCCGGATGGCCTGCCCTCGCCTTCCTCGGCGGCACCCTCCTCGCCCACTCGGCAGGCCACCCGATCCCGGACCCGCCGGCACCCGCCCCCGTCCCGGAACCCGACTCCACGCCTGAAGTCGACCTAGAGCCGAAACACGAGCCCGCGCCGGATCCGGAGCCCGCCCCGACTGCTGTGGAGGAGCCGCCGGCACTTCCGGCCTCCGCGCCCGCGGTGCCTGCCGTCCTCGTCGACCACGCCCGCAAGGTCGCCGCCGAGTACCGCGACCGCACCGGCTCACCGATCGACACCGACACCCTGCGCGCCCGCCTCGGCGTCCCGCCCCACCTCGCCGACGCCATCGCCGCCCACCTCGCCTGACAAGAACGAGAGAAGGCCCGATGACCCGTGACCCCGCCGACCTGACCGCCGCCGACTACCTCGACGGCGCCCGCGAGATGGCCGCCGCCAACCGGCCCTACCTCGCCCACCTGCTCGTCGAGGAAGCCGCCCAGCGCACCACCGACCCGGCCACCGCCGCCGGCATCCGCGCCAGCTTCCCCGACCCGACCACGGCCCGAGAGGACACCGACTGACATGCCTGCCCGCGACCACTTCCACTCCGTGATGAGCATCGGCCCAGTGCAGATCGGCACCCACCGCGACCGCAACGGCCAGACCAAGCACGCCGCCGTGTGCACCGCCGACGACTGCGGCTGGTCCGCCGACTACTCCAGCCAGTCCGCCGCCCAGCTCGCCGCCCGCACCCACCGCTGCCGCGTCCGCTAGGAGACATCCGCCATGCAGGTCCCGCTCTGGCTCGCCCTCGCCGTCGTCGGCTACCTCGGCGTCAAGCTCATCCGCCCGCCCGCCTGGCTCATCGCCGTCCTCCTGCTCGGCGGCTTCCTCCTCGCCGACAGCGTCCTCGCCCCGGCCATCAACACCTTCATCAAGTAGCCCGCCCCCGCGAGAGGAGACCACCGATGTTCCGCCCGAAGATCCCCACCATGCCCACGCCGACGGGCCTCGTAACCCCGCCCGCCGTCGACGAGCCGACCACCATTACCCCGAACGCCGACACCCCGCCGGCCACCCCGACGACTCCGGCGCCGTCCCGGCCCACGGTCCAGCTCACCCCCGGCACCGTGCTCGCCCTCGTCGGCGGCGGCACCGCCGTGGTCCTGGTCGTCGGCGCCGTCCTCGTCTCCATGCTCCTCGCCGTCGCCATCACCGGCGCCTCCGTCGCCGTCTGCGCCCTGGTGATCCGCTCCCTGATCACCACCGACGCCAAGCGCCGCTAGACGGCCCTCGGAGCGACGCACAAGCCGCCAAGCACGCCGCCGCCTCCGGAACCGAACTCCGTACGCCAACCGCCATCGCCAAGGAGAGACCTCATGGATCTGCAGACAGCCGCAGGCATCGTGCCGTTACTCGGCTGGGCCGTGCACGGCGGCATCCTCACCCGCCGCCTCGCCACCGCCCGCCGCGACCCGCTCACCGGCCTGCACACCCGCGCCGGATGGACCGCCCGCACCGAACACCTCATCCGCCGGCGCCCCACCGCCGCCGTCCTCCTGGTCGACCTCGACCACTTCAAGACCCTCAACGACACCCACGGCCACGCCGCCGGAGACGCCGCCCTCATCGCCACCGCCGACCGGCTGCGCACCTGGTGCGGACACAACGGCACCGCCGGACGCCTGGGCGGGGACGAATTCGTGGCCGTCGTCCAGGAGCTGGCCGCCGCCGACCTCGACGCGCTCACCGCCGCACTTCACCGGCCACTGCTCTACGCCGGGATGTCGCTGCTTCTGTCGGCCTCGGTAGGCGTCTGCCCCATAGCCGACCTGCCGGTGCGGCTGCTGACGAACGCCCTCGCCACCGCCGATGCGGCCATGTACGCGGCCAAGGGCCGTGGACGCCGAGGCTCGCGCAGCTCTCGCTGACCGGCCACCGGGCGGCGCACAAGCCGCCAAGCACGCCGCCACCCGGGGCCGTTCCTTCCAACCGCAATCGAAAGGAACCACCATCATGTCCCAGCCCACCCCGCCGCGGGCGAGGATCTGCCCGGCCTGCCACGGCACCGGCACCGCCCCCGCCCGCCGTGACCGGGAGGGCGCCCGTGCCTGAGCAGCTGCTCGACCCGACCACCCTCTGCGACCTGCTGAGGGTGGCCTCGGCCGACGACTACCACCGGTGGGAAGACCAGATCCGCCGCACCGGCGGCTGCTCCGACCCCATCCACCTCACCGGCTGGGTCCTGCACAAGGACAAGACCACCGGCGAGACCCTGCACCACTACTCGACTGAGAACGAACCCGGCGGACGCCTCCGCCTGGCCTGCGGCAACCGACGCGCCTCCCGCTGCCCCGCCTGCGCCTGGACCTACGCGGGCGACACCTACCACCTCATCCGCGCAGGCCTCGCCGGAGACGACCGCCGAGACATCCCCGCCACCGTCCGCGACCACCCCCGCGTCTTCGCCACCCTCACCGCCCCGTCCTTCGGGCGCGTACACAACCGGCCCGACCGCGGCGCCTGCCGCTGCGGCACCCGCCACCCCGCCGACGACCCCGCCCTCGGCACCGCCATCGACCCGCAAACCTACGACTACGCGGGCGCCGTCCTCTTCAACAACCACGCCGGACAGCTCTGGCAGCGCTTCACCACCCGCCTCCGCCGTGAGATCGCCGCCCGCACCGGACTCACCCGCCGCGAACTCCCCGAACACCTCCGCGTCTCCTACGGCAAGGTCGCAGAGTTCCAGAAACGCGGCACCGTGCACTTCCACGCCGTCATCCGCCTCGACGGCCCCGACGGCCCGGACACCCCACCGCCCGCCTGGGCGACCGTCGACCTCCTCACCGACGCCATCCGCGCAGCTGCAGCCCACTCCTACACCTCGGTCTCCGTCCCGGCCGCCGACGACCAACCCGCCCGCACCTTCCGCTGGGGCACCCAGCTCGACGTCCGCCCCGTGAAGGCCTTCGGCGACGGCTCCGACATCACCGAACAGGTCGTCGCCTCCTACGTCGCCAAGTACGCCACCAAAGCCGCCGAGAACACCGGATCCACCGACAGTCCCGTTCACTGCCGCGCATGTCGGGGCACTGGCCGTTCCCGGCGATACGACCGCGCTGGCTCCGCGCTCAGCCGCTGCGCTACCTGCCACGGCACCGGCCTGAGCGAAGACCTCGCCCGCCTGGACGTCACCGACCACGCCCGCCGCCTCATGGCCGCCTGCGCCCAGCTGCAGCCGCTCTATCCCGACCGCCAGCTAGCCCGCTGGGCTCACATGCTCGGCTTCCGCGGCCACTTCTCCTCCAAGTCCCGCCGCTACTCGACCACGCTCGGCGCCCTCCGCCAGGCACGCGCCGACTACCGTGCCGCCCAGGAGCGCGAAGCCCTGGGCTTGGAGGACGCCGAGCCGGACACCGTCCTCGTCCTGGCCGACTGGCAGTACGCCGGGCACGGCCACACCCCCGGCGAGTCCGCCCTCGCCGCCACCATCGCCCGCGACCTCCAGCTCAACCGCGAGACCGCCCGCGAAGCCCTACGCGACCAACTGGCCCTGGAAGGAGCCGCCGCATGACGACCGCAACCGCCCAGCTGCTGACCGTGCCGGAAGTCATGGACCGGCTCAAGGTCGGCCGCTCGAAGGTCTACGACCTGATCCGCTCGCGCCGCCTGACCTCGATCAAGATCGACGGCGCTCGCCGCATCCCCGCCGACGCCGTCCAGGACTTCATCCTCGGCCAGATCGAGGAGGCTGCCTGATGGCCAGCGAGCGCAAGCGCAACCCGAACGGCGCCGGCACCATCACCAAGCGCAAGGACGGCCGCTACCAGTGCGCGGTCTACGTGCTCCAGCCGGACGGCACCCGTGCCCGCAAGTTCGCCTACGGCAAGACCTGGGCCGAGTGCGACACCAAGCGCCGCGAACTGCTCGCCAAGGTCGACCAGGGCGTGCCCGTGCCGACCCGGTCGGCCAAGCTCGCCGAGTGGCTGCCGTACTGGCTGGAGCACTTCATCAAGCCCAACTGCAAGCGGACGACGTTTAGCAAGTACGCGATGCATGTGCGCCTCTACCTCGTGCCGTTGCTCGGCTCCAAGAGCCTGGAAGCACTGGGGCCCCGCCACGTGCGAACCCTCGTCGCTGAGGTCTCCCGCCGCGCCTCGCCGGCCACGGCCAAGGAGGCACACCGCGTCCTGAGGACCGCCCTCACCGCTGCCTGCCGCGAGGAGTTGGTGACGCGAAACGCCGCCTCGCTCGTCGAGGCCCCGAAGATGCCCCGCCGCGAGCTGAGTCCGTGGACGCTGGACGAGACGCTGACGTTCCTGGAACACGCGCGCCGCGACCCGCTGTACGCCGCCTTCGTCCTGGCGGTCTCCATGGGCCTGCGGCGCGGCGAGATCCTCGGGCTCCGATGGTCGGACGTCGATCTCGAACATCGCTTCTTGCGGGTCAGCAAGCAGGTGCAGCGCGTCGGCGGGGAGCTCTACGAGGACACCACCAAGAGCGGCCGGGCGCGTCCCGTGCCCCTCCCCCTGATCTGCCTGGCGGCGCTTCGCTGGCACCGGCTGCGACAGGTCGAGGCTGCTCGGCGCAAGGGGGTCGAGCTGTCCCCGTCCTCGTACGTCTTCACCACCCGCACCGGCCGCCCGATCGACCCGCAGAACGTCAACCGGTCGTTCTTCCGCATCACCGACGCCGCCGGCCTTCGGCGCATCCGTCTGCACGACGCCCGGCACGGATGCGCGACGCTCCTCACCGCCGCCGGCGTCGCGCCCCGCGTCGTGATGGAGATCCTCGGGCACAGCCAGATCAGCATCACGATGGACGTCTACACGCACGTGACGTCGGACACACAGCGGGAGGCCATCAGCCACATGGATCGCCTGCTCAAGCGGCGTGTCGACCGTGAGTGACCGCGCCGGTTGATGTCACCCGTGGATGTCGAACGCCCCGGACCGATCATCGGCCGGGGCGTTCGTGCTGCTCAGGATGAGAGCCCCCTGTCGGATTCGAACCGACGACCTTCGCTTTACAAGAGCGGCGCTCTGACCAGCTGAGCTAAGGAGGCCTGCACCCGCGCGTGGTGCGTACGTGCCCGTGCAGTGTACCCAGGTCCCCGGGGCGTCTCGTCGAAAATTTCCGCGAAGTTCACAGTCCTCCAGCTACTGACAGACCGGTGAACGCCAGGTACCGTCCTGACCCAGTCCACTCTTGTGGACTACACCAACCACCTTCCTACTCGGATCGTCCGGCACGTTCCTGCCGGTAGAAGGGGGCCCATTCACCATGGCCACTGTTACGTTCGACAAGGCGACCCGGATCTACCCGGGTTCCACCAAGCCCGCCGTCGACGGTCTCGACATCGCGATCGAGGACGGCGAGTTCCTCGTCCTGGTCGGCCCGTCGGGCTGCGGAAAGTCCACCTCGCTCCGGATGCTCGCGGGGCTCGAGGACGTCAACGGCGGCGCCATCCGCATCGGCGACCGCGACGTCACGCACCTGCCGCCCAAGGACCGGGACATCGCCATGGTGTTCCAGAACTACGCGCTCTACCCGCACATGTCGGTCGCCGACAACATGGGCTTCGCGCTCAAGATCGCCGGCGTCAACAAGGCGGAGATCCGGCAGAAGGTCGAGGAGGCCGCGAAGATCCTCGACCTCACCGAGTACCTGGACCGCAAGCCGAAGGCGCTCTCCGGCGGTCAGCGCCAGCGTGTCGCGATGGGCCGCGCCATCGTGCGCGAGCCGCAGGTCTTCCTCATGGACGAGCCGCTGTCCAACCTGGACGCCAAGCTCCGCGTCTCGACCCGTACGCAGATCGCGTCCCTGCAGCGCCGGCTCGGCATCACCACCGTCTACGTCACCCACGACCAGGTCGAGGCCATGACGATGGGCGACCGCGTGGCGGTGCTCAAGGACGGTCTGCTCCAGCAGGTCGACTCGCCGCGCAACATGTACGACCGCCCGGCCAACCTGTTCGTCGCCGGCTTCATCGGCTCGCCCGCCATGAACCTGGTGGAGGTCCCGATCACCGACGGCGGCGTGAAGTTCGGCAACAGCGTCGTCCCGGTCAGCCGCGACGCCCTGAAGGCCGCCGCCGACCGGGGTGACCGTACCGTCACCGTCGGTGTGCGCCCCGAGCACTTCGACGTGGTCGAGCACAACGGCGCTGCCGCCGCCTCCCTGTCCAAGGACGCCGAGGACGCCCCGGCGGGCCTCGCGGTCTCCGTGAACGTCGTCGAGGAGCTCGGCGCCGACGGCTACGTCTACGGCACCGCCGAGGTCGGCGGGGAGACGAAGGACCTGGTGGTCCGCGTCAACGGCCGTCAGGTGCCGGAGAAGGGCGCGCAGCTGCACGTCGTGCCGCGGCCGGGCGAGACCCACGTGTTCTCGACCTCCACGGGCGAGCGCCTCTCCGACTGACGCGAGCGGCGGAACAAACCCGGGCAATTCACCCACGTTGACGAGAAGGGCCCTGCAGGCTGGGCGGATTCCAGGGGTCGTAGCAACACCGTGGTGAGTTGATCAAGCCGCGAGCAGTTTAGACAGACGCTGGGCGGGGTGTTAAAACCCGAGACGGTT
>NZ_JBHYKH010000214.1:0-14209 GCF_042741275.1 Streptomyces sp. NPDC058964 | reverse complement strand
GCCTTGGCCTGTTCGTACTGCGTCTCCACCCCGATCCGGCAGGCACCCGGCGCGTCGGGCGAGGGGGCGCCGACCGCCAGCAGCGCCTCGTCGACGCTGTGCCGGGCCATCAGCTCCTGCGCCTTGGCGCTCAGCGCCTCCGCCTCCTCCGGGAACCCGGTCGCCTCCGCCTTGGCGAGCAGCGCGCGGATACGCGCGAGGGCGCGGGACTCCGGGCGCGCCTCGCCGCGAGGCGCGCCCGGCGCCTTCGGCGCTTCCAGCGGTTCGAGCACGGGCAGCCGCAGCAGCAGGCGGTACAGCTCCAGTACGGCGGTGGCGTGCGAGAAGCGGTCGGTGCGGGGCGGTGCCTGCTCCGGCACGGCGTCGAGCTGGGCGGTCCAGCGGGGCCCGCGCGGGCGGTCGTGCGGCGCCTGGGCGCGGATCAGTGCCGCCACCAGCCGCACGTGCGTGTCGTCCCGCGCGCGCCGGACGATCCGTACGAGGTCGGCGGGCTGCCAGCCGCGCCGCCACGCGCCCGCCGTGAAGTCCTGGCCCCGCCGCGCGAGTTCGGTGTCCGCGGCGGGGTCGGCCGCGAGGAGGGACGCGCCCGCGTCGAGGCCGGAGTCGGTGTCGTCGTAGAGGGCGGCCCGGAAGGCTCGCTCCACGGTGCTGGTCGTGCTGCTGCTCACCCGTCGATCCTGTCACGTGCCGCCGACGGCCGACCGCGGTTGTCCACAGCCTGTGGACAACCTCACGTCCCGTTCCCCGGAATGCGGTCGGTCCTGCGGGAGATCCCCGCCGAGCACGGCCGCCAGGGTGGACATGTCTCTCCACGCGGCCTTCCCGGCAGCCGCCTTCGCGCTCTGCGTCACCCCCGGCCCCGGCGTGACCAGAAGCCGGAGATGTCAACTTCGGGTTGACGGTGGCCGACTGTCAACCTATGGTTGACACATGACGACGAACCCTCCCGGCAAGGCATCCGTACGTCTCGACGACCTCATCGAGGCCATCAAGAAGGTCCACACCGAACCCCTCGAGCAGCTCCAGGACGCGGTGTTCGCCGCCGACCACCTGGGCGACGTCGCCGACCTTCTGATCGGTCACTTCGTCGACCAGGCGCGGCGCTCGGGCGCGTCCTGGACGGACATCGGCAAGAGCATGGGCGTGACCCGGCAGGCGGCGCAGAAGCGCTTCGTACCGAAGGAGTCGACCAGCCTCGACCCCGCCCAGGGCTTCAGCCGCTACACCCCCCGAGCGCAGAACGTGGTCATGGCCGCGCACAACGAGGCCAAGGCCGCACGGAACTCCGAGGTCCTGCCCGAGCACCTCGTCCTCGGCCTGCTCGCCGAGCCCGGGAGCCTCGCCGCGAAGGCGCTCGAGGAGCAGGGCGTCTCCTTCGACGCCGTCCGCCGGGCGGCCACCGCCGCGCTGCCGCCGGCGGCGCGGGACGTGCCCGAGCTGGTCCCGTACGGCGCAGCCGCCAAGAAGCCCCTGGAACTCACCTTCCGGGAGGCCCTCCGCCTCGGCCACAACTACATCGGCACCGAGCACATCCTGCTGGCGCTGCTGGAGTACGAGAACGGAGACGGCGTCCTCAGCGGGCTCGGCGTCGGCAAGCAGAAGACCGAACAGTACGTCGCCAAGGTGCTGTCGCAGCTGGTCCTGACCCGGGAAGAGGACCGGTCGGAGGACTGAAACCGCAGGTCACGACGGATTGTCAGTGCCACCTGCCACACTCGCGACCATGACCGACCGCTGGGCTCTCGCCCCGGCCGAGGACGGTGGCGTGGAGCTCGCCCCCCTCGGTCCGGACGGGCTGCCCGCCGGGCCGGTGCGGCGGGAGCCCGATCTCGCCGAGGCGGTGCGGGGCCGACCGGAGGTGACGCGCTGGGTGTGGCGGTCGACCCCCGAGGTCTATCCGCGTCTGCTCGCCACGGGGGTGCGAGTGGAGCGGTGCTACGACATCGAGGACGCCGAGACACTCCTGCTGGGCCACGAAGGGCGGTACGGCGAGCCACGCTCGGCGGCAGCCGCCCTGGCCCGGCTGCGCGGCGGCCCCGTACCGCCGGATCCACCACTGCGCTCCGCCGAACCGGGCGCGCAGTCCCCGCTGTTCGAGCCGCAGGGCGTCCGCCTGCCGCTCACCGACCTCCTCGCGGTCTACGCCGAGCAGCAGCGGCGGCACGACACGACCGCCCACCCCGACCGGATGCGGCTGCTGACCGCCGCCGAGTCGGCGGGGATGCTGGTGGCCGCCGAGATGAACCGGGCCGGCCTGCCCTGGCGCGCGGACGTCCACCGCGAACTGCTGCGCGAACTGCTCGGCGAGCGGTACGCGGGCGGCGGAGAGCCCCGCCGGCTGGCCGAGCTCGCGGACGAGGTGTCGGCCGCGTTCGGCCACCGGGTGCGGCCCGATCTGCCCGCCGACGTCGTCAAGGCCTTCGCGCGGGCCGGGATCAAGGTGAAGTCCACGCGCCGCTGGGAGATCGCGTCCCTCGACCATCCGGCCGTGAAACCCCTCCTCGAGTACAAGAAGCTGTACCGGATCTGGGTGGCGCACGGCTGGTCCTGGCTGCAGGACTGGGTGCGGGACGGGCGGTTCCGGCCGGAGTTCCTCGCGGGCGGGACGGTCACCGGGCGCTGGGTGACCAACGGCGGGGGCGCACTGCAGATCCCCAAGGTGATACGGCGGGCCGTGGTCGCCGACCCCGGCTGGCGGCTGGTCGTGGCCGACGCCGACCAGATGGAACCCCGTGTCCTGGCGGCGATCTCCCGCGACCCCGGGCTGATGGAGGTGGCCGGCCGCGGGACCGACCTGTACCAGTCCGTCTCCGACCGCGCCTTCTCGGGCGACCGCGACCAGGCCAAGCTCGCCGTGCTCGGCGCGGTCTACGGCCAGACGTCCGGCGACGGCCTGAAGAACCTCGCCGCGCTCAGACGCCGGTTCCCCAAGGCGGTGGCGTACGTCGACGAGGCCGCGCGTGCCGGTGAGGAAGGACGGCTCGTCAGGACCTGGCTGGGGCGGACCTGCCCACCTGCCGCCGGGGCGGGCGAGGACGCGGAGGAGGAGGCGGGCATCCCCGTCGGGGACGACGAGTCCGAGGGACAGCAGTGGGTTCCCGGCTACGCCTCCACCAACGCCCGCGCCCGCGGCCGCTTCGCCCGCAACTTCGTCGTCCAGGGCAGCGCCGCCGACTGGGCCCTGCTGCTCCTCGCCGCGCTGCGCCGCACCTGCGCGGACATGGCGGCCGAGCTGGTCTTCTTCCAGCACGACGAGGTGATCGTGCACTGCCCCGAGAAGGAGGCGCAGACCGTCGTGGCGGCGATCGGGGAGGCGGCCGGGCTGGCGGGACGGCTGACCTTCGGAGAGACACCGGTCCGGTTCCCGTTCACCACGGCGGTGGTGGAGTGCTACGCGGACGCCAAGTGAGGCCGGTCGCACCGAGGCCCTCCGGCCCCGGCGGTCAGCAGCTCCCGTCGAGCAGCTCGCGCAGCTCCGCCACGACCGCCTTCGCGTCCGTCCCGTCCAGCGCGGCGAGGGCGGCGCGCCACTGCTCGCACGCCTCCTCGGCACGCCCCCGCGCGCGCAGCAGGAGCCCGTACTGGTGGCGGGCGAGACCGCCCATATAGCGGTCGGCACGGTCGTCCGCCCGTCGCATCAGCTCCCTGCACTCGTGCGCGGCACGCTTGTCGCTGTCCAGCTGCCGCAGCGCGCGAACCAGGCCGAGCCGGGTCTGGGACTCGCCGTGCCAGTCGCCGTGACCGCCGAGGATGCGCAGGCTCTCCTCGAAGTGCTCGGCGGCCGCGGCCGGTTCACCGAGGGTGAGATGGGCGTAGCCGATGTTGCAGTGCGCCGAGAGCTGCACGATGACCGCGCCGATCGCGTCCCCGATCGCCAGCGAGCGCCGGTGCTGCTCGATGGCGGCCCGGGGGTCGGTGTGCTCGTACAGGTTGCCCAGATGACTGTGGGTGATGGCCTCGCCGTAGGGATCGTCCAGCTGCCGCGAGTACCCGAGGCTCTGCCGCAGCGCGTCCCCGGACTCGTCGTACCGGCCCAGGCCCTCCAACAGCAGCCCCCGGTTGTTGAGGCAGCGGCGGATCCAGGAGACCCTGCCGAGCCGCTGCCAGATCTCCAGGGCCCGGTCGTTGAGACAGAGGGCGTCGTTGTGGCGTCCCGTCAGGAAGTGCAGCCCGGCGAGGTCGCCCAGCGCGTAGGCCTCGGCGGCCTCGTCCCCGAGCCATCGCGCCGCGCCGAGGGCGGCCCGGCCGAGCACCTCCATCTCGGCGACGCGGCCGCTGCGCTGGACGTACGGGAAGACGAGTCGCACGAGGGCGGAGAGGTGGGCGACGGCCTCGCGGTCGCCGGACGCCCCGGTGGCCGGGGGGCCGGCGGCGTGCCGTGCGTCCGGGAACACGTCCGTATACCGCTCCACCAGGGCGACGATGTTCTCCAGCTCCACATCGCCCCAGGCGAAGGCGTCCTCGGAGGACTCGAAGGGCGGTACGGCCGCCACGTCCGCGGCGTGCCCGGGCGGCTGCGCGGAGGTCGGGCGGCGGCGGTCCTCCTGGTCGAGGCCTGGTTCGACGACCGGGCTCGCGAGGCGTGGGGCGACGGCGGGGAACCCGCGGAGGGCGCCGCGGGGGGGGGCGCGGGGGGCGGCGCGGCCGCCGGCGGCCGTCGCGGCGCCCGCCAGTTCGCGGGCGAAGTCACGGACCAGGTCGTGCGGGGAGTAACGGCCGTACGCCGTCTCCTCCAGGAGGGCCACGTCGAGCAGACGGTCCAGGGCGGCCTCGGCACGGCGCTCGTCCGTGCCGGTGAGGCGGGCGAGCAGAGGTGCGCCGTACGTCGGCAGATCGAGTGCCCCGATGCGGCGCAGGGCGAGGGCCGCGTCCCGGTCAGCCTCCCGCTCGGAGGCGGCGAGCGCGTCGTGGGCGACGGCCAGGGAGCTGCGGACGCTCAGGTCGTCGTACTCCAGGTGGTGCAGCCGCCCTTCCGTGGCGGCCAGTTGACCGGCCAGCACGTCCGGGGTGAGGGCCCTGCGGGCGGCGAGCCGGGCGGCGACCACGCGGAGGGCGAGCGGCAGACGGCCGGTGAGGCCGACAAGGGGGTGCGCGGCGTCGAGCCCGTTGCGCCCGCTCACCGCGCGCAGCAGCGCCGCGCTGTCCTCGCCGGTCAGCGGCTCCAGCGGGAAGCGACGGGCGCCGTCGAGGGTGGTCAGCGGCGAACGGCTGGTGACGATCACCGCGCATCCGGCGCCGGCGGGCAGCAGCGGCCGTACCTGTGCGGCGTTCGCGGCGTCGTCCAGCACCATCAGCGTGCGGGTCGGCGCGAGCAGGGAGCGCAGCAACGCGGCTGCCGCGTCCGGGTGTTCGGGGATGTTCCGGGGGTCCGCGCCCAGGTCCCGGAGCAGCGCGGCGAGCGCCTGCGCGGGGGCCAGCGGGGACACGCCCGGGGTCGCGCCGTGCAGGTTGACGTACAGCTGACCGTCGGGGAAACGTTCCCTCAACTGGTGTGCCGCGTACAGCGCGAGGGCGCTCTTGCCCACACCGGCCATGCCTGTGATGACGGCGACGGCGGGGGTGTACGGATCGGCGACCGTGCGGCGCAGATCGTCCAGTTCGGGGGCGCGTCCGGTGAAGTGGGCCGGTGAGGGCGGCAGTTGGGCCGGAGCGGGAGGCCGGTCGCCGGTCACACGGCCTTGCGCCGGGTCCGGGCTGCCGCCCGCGTCACCCTGCCCGTCCTGGTCGCCCGGCCGGTCCTGGTCGCCGGACGCGGACGGCCGTGGCCCCGGCGGTGCGCCCTCACCACCAGCGGGGGACGATGACACCTCGGCGGCTTCGGCCTCGAAGCCCGCGGCTTCCGCGCGGCCGTCGTACGGCGTCTCCCTGCTGTCCGCTCCCCCGTCGACCGGTGCGGAGAACCCCCGCAGCACCTCGACATGGGCCTCCCGGATCGCCGGGCCGGGCTCGACGCCCAGCTCCTCGACCAGGCGGGTGCGCAGATCGCGGTGGACGGCGAGGGCCTCGGCCTGACGGCCGGTGCGGTGCAGGGCGAGCATCAGCTGGCGGTGGTACGCCTCGCGCAGGGGGTGTTCGGCGACCAGGGCCGCCAACTCCGGTACCAGACCGCCCAGTCGTGTTCCGCCGAGGGCGAGCTCGGCGTCGTAGCGCCACTCGATGAGCAGCAGCCGCGCCTCCTCGAGACGCTGCACGAGGGCGTATCCGCCGAACTCCGCGGAGAGCCCGCTCAGCGGGGTGCCGCGCCACAGCGCGAGCGCCGCCGCGCAGGCCCGGAGCACCTCCGCCCAGTCCCGGCCGGCCTGGGCGGCGCGCGCCTCGGCGACCCGGGCGTCGAAGACATGGACGTCCAACTCGCCGTCGTCGACCCGCAGCAGATACCCCGGCGGTACGGCCCGCAGTCGCTCGGGCTCGTCGAGGAGCCGGCGCAGCCTGGTGACATGGTTGTGCAGCGAGGCCCGCGCGGACGCCGGCGGCGCACCACCCCACAGCGCGTCCGTGAGCGAGTCGACCGAGACGACGCGTCCGGCCTCCAGCAGCAGCGCGGCGAGCAGGGCACGCACCTTGGGACTGCCGATCGCCCGGACCGGCGGCCCGGAGGCGCTCCAGGAACCGTTCCGGGGACTGTCGAGGACGTCGTACTCGCCACCGTGCCCGGCGCGTTCGATGTCGTCGGCGGCGCCGGGCTCGCCGTTGTACGAAATACCGTACGGCGCTCGGTCGTACAGAACAGGTGGTCCCAGCAGCCCGAACCGCAGCCCGCACCGCCGCATCACGCTGCCCCACTGCCTTCCCGCACGATCACGTCCGACCGTGCCCCCCCGACGGGCACGCCCGCCGTCCATGGCGGATTTCCGCCCTACCCAGGGCGGTTTCCCGCCACCCTCTCCCTGCCGTTGCGGACCGTAATCCGCTACGGTTCCGGCATACTCCCGTCGCTCTGCGTCGACTTCGCGCCAACCGGTCCGCGACCTGCGGGAGAACCGTTGGCCACATGTTAGCGATCCGTTGGCGCGACCTGATGTGATCACTGCATCGGATCTGGTCCGACGGCGCGCGCGTGAGACGCGCAACTCGGGGGAGTGTCGCCGTTGGCCGGATCCGGGGACGCAAGAGAGCCCCGGTCGGCGGAGGTGAACGACCGGGGCTCTCGTCCCTTCTTCGGCTCCCTGCCCGGGTTCGTCACCCGGTTCCTTCTCTCTCTTCCCGGCCTCAGATGACGGGCGGGCGCCCCAGCCGGGTCAGCCGCCACACCGTCCGCCAGCGCATGGGCCGCCGCTCGCCCGCCGGCTCCCGCAGCCCTTCCACGAAGCCGCCGAACCAGGCCTTCAATCCGCCCACCGAGCGGGTGCGTACGAGGGTGAGCAACGTCCAGACCCCGAGGTGGACCGGGACCAGCGGCAGGGGCAGCCGACGCCGGACCAGCCAGACCCGGTTGCGGGCGGTCACCCGGTAGTAGATGGCGTGCCGGGCGGGCGAGGTCTTCGGATGCTGGAGGAGCAGCTCGGGCGCGTAGAGGATCCTCCATCCGGCGTCGGTGGCCCGCCAGGCCAGATCCGTCTCCTCGTGCGCGAAGAAGAACTCGGCGGGCCAGTCCCCGGTCTGGGCGAGCATGGCCATGCTCAGGGCGTGTCCGCCGCCGAGGAACCCGGTCACATAGCCGCCCCGCATCGGGTCCGAGGAACCGACCCGGGGGACGTGTCGCTGCTGGGTCTCCCCGTGCTCGTCGGCGATGCGGAAGCCGATGATGCCCAGGCGCGGATCGGCTGCGTACAGATCCCGTACACGGCGCAGTACGTCGGGGTCGACCAGCAGCCCGTCGTCGTCCAGCTCGACGACGACATCGACGTCGCCGAACTCCCTGAGCCGGGCGAGGGCGACGTTGCGCCCGCCGGGGCAGCCGAGGTTCTCGTCGACGTCGATGGCCGTGACCTCGCCGGGAAGCGACAGCCGCCGCGCGAACTCCGGCAGCCGGCACCCGTTGCCGACGATCACGATCCGGGCCGGGGCCACGTCCTGTTTGGCCACCGACTCCAGCAGGGCGTCGACTTCGGCGGGCCGGTTCCCCATGGTCACCACGGCGACGGCGATCCTCGGCTCCACCATGTCCTCCACCCCATCCGGCCCTTGGCGGCTTCCGCGTCCGACCGCGCGGTGCTCGCCGTTCACCAAGATGTTGCCTCAGGTCATCCGGTTCTCCTGACGCCGGTTCACTTGGCCGGGCCTTTGCTCCGGTTTTGTCCCGTGTTTTCCTTGGGCCACACGAACTTCAGTCCCGACCGGTCGTCCCCGAGCGCGGCGACCTTCCCGTCGACGACACCGAGTCGCATTTCGACGAGTCCCCGTGTGTGGTCTTCACCCCCTTCTCTCGCCTCAGGCAACCCAGCGACTGGACGGCACGTCTTCGCCATGTCCCTGAACCGCCGAATCCGGTTCGCACCGCTACCCCGAGGCCCTCGACACCCGCATGCACTCCCCCACATCAGCTCACCACCCCCGCTTTCCCGTTTGGCCGGTCCCGATGCTGTGGACCCTGGCCCTCGGCCTGTGGGGCCTGTCCAGACAGCACAGCGTGTGGCGGGACGAGGCCGCGACCTGGCAGGTGGCACAGCGGTCCACCGCGCAGATCTGGCACATGCTGGGACACGTCGACGCCGTGCACGGGCTCTACTACCTGCTGATGCACGGGCTCTTCGAGGTCTTCGGGGCGAGCACCACGACCCTGCGGCTCCCCTCCGTGCTGGCCATGGCGGTGGCGACGGCCTGTGTGACGGTCATCGGCCGGCGACTGGCCGGGGCCCGGGCGGGCCTGGCCGGAGGACTGGCGTTCGGGCTGCTCCCGGCCGTGCAGTTCCATCTCCAGGAGGGCCGCCCTTACGCGCTGGTCGCGGCCGGGGCCGCGATCTCGACCCTGCTCCTGGTGACGGTGCTCCAGGAAGACGGCGGAGCGGCACACTGGGCGGCATACGGCGGCACGGTCCTCACGTGCGGGCTGCTCAACTGGCTGTCGCTGCTGATAGTGCCCGCACACTGCGCGACCCTCGTCTGGACGCGTGCCGGGCGCGGGACCTGGACAGGCTGGACGGCGGCCTCGGCGGCCGCCGTCGCGGGTGCGCTGCCGCTGATCCTGTTCAGCCGCGGCCAGTCCGACCAGATCTCCTGGATACCGCCGCTGACTTGGCACATGATGATCGGCCCCGCGGTCGTGCTGGCGGTCGGCGGCCTGTGCACCCTGCCGGACCGGCCGCGGCCCGGCCGGCTGTCGGTGCCGGCCCTCGCGCTGCCCCTGCTGGCACTGCCGCAGATCGGCCTGATCGGCCTCTCCCTGGTCCGGCCGCTGTTCCTGGACCGGTACGTCCTGTTCAGCCTCCTGGGTCTCGCCCTGCTGATCGGGGCGGGCCTGGACGCGGCGGTACGGGCGGCGCGGCCTCGCTTCCCCAGGGCCTCGGCGTGGCTCCTTCCCATGGCGCTGGCCGTGGCCACGACGGCCCTGCTGCCACAGGCGCTGGCCAAGCGGTCCCCCGCGAGCCGGGTGGACGACGTCCTGGCCGTGGCGGCGGACGTGCAGCGGCTCAAGAAGACCGGGGACGCGGTGCTCTTCGTACCGGCGGCCCGGCGCGACACCGCGCTGGTCTCCCCCCGTGCCTTCACCGGCCTGCGGGACATAGCCCTCGCGGAGAGCCCGGAGGAGTCCGGCACCCTGAAGGGCGTGGAGGCCGGACCGGCCAGGATCCGGGCCGCGGTCCTGGGCCGGCGGCGGATCCTTCTGGTCACGGACTCGACGGACGTGGCGAGGCCGGTGTCCGCGGAGCGGGACCGAGTGAAGACCTCCGTGCTGAAGAGGTACTTCAGGGTGGTGGCGGACGAGCAGACACGCGGTCGCAGAGTGACGGTGTACGAGCGGCGCGGGCTCTGACTTCCGTGAGCCGATGAGAGTCCGTGGTCGATTTTTGGGCACTCCGGCGCCTGGGCTTCGAATCGCACAGCGGTCCCGCCGGAACCACACTGGTCAATGGAGCGCCCCACTGGAGGCGCGCGCCTTCGACGGACGGAAGGAAAGGCCCATGCCCCCGGACACGCCTCCCGGCCCGCTGCGGGTCCTGGTCTTCGGCGCGGCGCTGCGGGCCGATTCGGCCAACGCCCGCCTCGCCTCCCTCGTGGCCCGGCTCATCTCCGACACCGGTGCCACCGTCGACCTCGCCTCCATGCGCGACTTCGACATGCCCTTGTACGACGGTGACATGGAAGCCGGCGAAGGGCTGCCGCCCGGCGCCCTCGCCCTGCGCGACCGTCTTGAGCAGAGCGACGCCGTCGTCATCTCCTCGCCGGAGTACAACGCCTCCGTGCCCGGGGTGCTGAAGAACGCGATCGACTGGGTCTCCCGTGTCCGGCCGCAGCCCTTCAAGACCAAGCACGCGATGCTCGTCTCCGCGTCACCGTCCCTGGTCGGCGGAAACCGCGGGCTGTGGGCCCTGAGGATCCCCCTGGAACACCTGGGCACCCGCGTCTACCCCGACATGTTCAGCCTGCCCGACAGCTACCAGGCCTTCGCCGACGACGGAACGCTGGCCGACCCGGGACTGCAACAACGTCTCTCCGAGACCGTGTCGGGATTCCTCAGCCTCGTCGAAGCGGACGTGCGCTACGTCTGCCTGGAACGCCGCTGGTACGAGTTCCTCGGAGACCGCACCGAGGCCGCCATCACCCAACGCGCCGAGGCATGACGCCCGGACGCCCTGTGATCCGAGAAAAGCCCAGCTCAGAAATTCTCCGAGCTGGGCTTCAGTGGAGCCGCCTTCGGGATTCGAACCCGAGACCTACGCATTACGAGTGCGTTGCTCTGGCCATCTGAGCTAAGGCGGCACGCCGTCCGCACCATGGTGCGATCAGCAACGTCGGTAAGTCTACACAGTTTCCCAGGGTGCTCCGACCACGCCCAGGCAGCGGTGCTCCCGGGGCCCGGCGGGGCGGCTATGAGCAGCGCTTTCCGTGTGGCGGAGGGGTCCCGTGGAGCAGGTAGGTGTCGATCGCGGAGTCGATGCAGGCACTGCCGCGGCCATAGGCGGTGTGGCCGTCGCCGACGTAGGTGAGGAGACGGGCCGAGGAGAGCTGGCGGGCGAGCGACTGGGCCCAGATGTAGGGGGTGGCGGGATCGCGGGTAGTGCCGACGACCACGATCGGGGCCGCGCCCTCGGCCTCGATGCGGTGCGGTTCGCCCGTGGGCTTCACCGGCCAGTACGTGCAGTTCAGGGAGGCCCAGGCAAGGCCGTCGCCGAAGACGGGGGACGCCTTCTCGAAGGCGGGGAGGTCCTTCTTCACCTGGTCGGGCCCGGAGAAGGCGGGCGGGAGGTCCAGGCAGTTCACGGCCGCGTTGGCGGACATCAGGTTCGTGTAGTGGCCGTTGCCGCTGCGCTCGTAGTAGCTGTCGGAGAGGGCGAGCAGCCCGGCGCCGTCGCTCTCCTTCATCGCCGCGGTCAGCGCGTCCCGCAGCTGCGGCCAGGAGGCCTCGTCGTACATCGCCGCGATCACCCCGGTGGTGGCGAGCGCCTCTCCGAGCTTGCGGCCGTCGGGGTCACCGGTGGGCAGGGGGTGGGCGTCGAGCTTGCGGAAGAAGGCCTTGAGCCGGTCGCCGACCTGCGCGGGCGTCGTGCCCTTGCCGCCGAGCGGGCAGCCGGAGTGCCGGACGCAGTCCCTGGCGAAGGCCTGGAAGGCGGTCTCGAAGCCCGCCGTCTGGTCCAGGTTGAGCTTGCGCGCGGTCAGGGACGGGTCCAGCGCGCCGTCCAGGACCATGCGACCCACCCGCTCCGGGAAGAGCCCTGCGTAGGTCGCCCCGAGGAACGTCCCGTAGGACGCCCCGACGTAGTTCAGCTTCCTGTCCCCGAGCACCGCCCGCAGGACGTCCATGTCCCGGGCCGCCTCGACGGTGGAGACATGGCGGAGCAGACCGGCCGAGTTGGCCCCGCACGCCTCCGCGAACTTCTTGTACTGGGCGACCAGCCCGTCCGTCTCCTTGCGGTCGTCGGGCGTGACGTCCGTCTGCGTGTACGAGTCCATCCGGCGCCCGTCGAGGCATCCGACGGGCTCGCTGCGGGCCACGCCGCGCGGGTCCATGGCGACCATGTCGTAGCGGGCGCGGACCTCCGCCGGGTAGCCGATGCCGGCGTACTGCTGCAGGTACGCGATCGCCGAACCGCCCGGCCCGCCCGGATTGACCAGCAACGAGCCGAGCGGCTTGTCCTTGCCCGTGGCCTTCTTGCGGGCGACGGCGAGCCGGATGTCGCCCGAGTCCGGCTTGGCGTAGTCCAGCGGGGCCTTCATCGTCGCGCACTCGAAGCCCGGGGCACCGCAGCTGCGCCAGGAGAGCTTCTGCTGGTAGTACGGCTCCAGCGCCGACGGTGTCGAACGGGGCAGCGCGGCCAGCGCCGCCTCCGCCGTGTCACCGGCCGGCGCGGTCGAGCTCCCGGCGGAGCAGGCGGTGACGAGCAGGGCGGCGGCCGCGAGGAAGGTGGCCGACGCCCGGGCCGTGGCCCGGTTCCGGCGGGTTCGCCTGGTGTGCATCCTGCGAGCCTAACGCTGGGCGACGGTACGGGTGCTCCACGTACGCATTCGCGGCTCGTACGGATGACGTCGTCAACCGGGAGCGGCCGGTTCAGCCCGCTCTCAGTGCCATCGTCATCGCCTCCACCGCGAGCAGGGGGGCCACATTGCGGTCGAGGGCCTCACGGCAGGCGGAGACGGCCTCGATGCGGCGCAGGGTCGACTCCGGGGAACTGCCGCGGGCCAGCCGCCCCAGGGCTTCCTCGGCGTCCGCGTTGGCGATGGCCACACGGGAGCCGAGCTGGAGGGCGAGGACGTCGCGGTAGAACCCGGTGAGATCGGTCAGGGCGAGGTCGAGGCTGTCGCGCTGTGTGCGGGTCCTGCGGCGCTTCTGCATGTCCTCCAGATCCTTCATCACGCCCGCCGTGCCACGCGGCATACGTCCGCCCTGGGCCGCGCCCAGGGCCGTCTTCAGCTCCTCGGTCTCCTTGCCGTCCATCTCCTCGGCGAGCTGCTTGGCGTCCTCCGCGGCCGCGTCGACCAGCTCCTGGGCCGCCCTGAGGCAGGCACCGACCTCGTCGAGGCGCAGCGGCAGCTTCAGCACGGAGGCCCGGCGTTCACGGGCGGCCGGATCGGTGGCCAGGCGGCGGGCCCGGTCGACGTGACCCTGCGTGGCACGGGCCGCGGCGGCCGCCACGGCGGGCTCGATGCCCTCGCGCCGTACGAGCATGTCGGCGACGGCGTCGACCGAGGGAGTGCGCAGGTTGAGGTGGCGGCAGCGGGAGCGGATGGTGGGCAGCACGTCCTCCAGCGAGGGGGCGCACAGCAGCCAGACCGTGCGGGGCGCGGGTTCCTCGACGGCCTTGAGCACGGCGTTGGCGGACTTCTCGTTCAGCCGCTCCGCGTCCTCGACGAGGATGATCTGCCAGCGGCCGTTCGCCGGTGACGTGAACGACTTGCGGACCGTGTCGCGCATGTCCTTGACCAGGATCTCGGCGCCGACCGCGGCCACCGTGGTGACGTCCGCGTGGGTGCCGATCAGCGCGGTGTGGCAGCCGTCGCAGAAACCGCAGCCTGGGGCGCCGCCGAGGGCACGGTCGGGGCTCACGCACTGCAGGGCGGCGGCGAAGGCCCGCGCCGTCCGGTTGCGGCCCGCTCCAGGCGGGCCCGTGAACAGCCAGGCGTGCGTCATCCTCGACGCCTCCGGCAGCGGGGCGCACGCGGCGGCCGCGGTGACGAGGGCGTCGGCGTCCCGGGCGGCCGCGGCGAGCAGCTCGCTCACCTTCTCCTGTCCGACGAGGTCGTCCCACACGGTCATGGGTCAAGCCGCCCTTCCGTCACGTTGCGCGTTCCGGAATCCATTGTGCGGGTGCCCACCGACAACGTGGGACCGCGGCTGCGGCGACCGCGGCCGTGGCGGCCCCACCGGACACCGGGGCCGCCGTCGGCCGGACCGTCAGCCCTGGCGTCCTCGCCCACGGCCGCGGCCCTCGTCGTGCTCGTCGTCCTCGTAGTTCCCCAGCAGTTCGTCCGCCAGCGTCGGCAGATCGTCCAGCGGGGTCTCCTCGGCCCAGTCGGAGCGCCGCCTTCGCGGCTGTGCCCGTGCGCTTATACACATATGAAGCTGCCGACTCACATGAAAGTGTAGATATCTGTGTGAGACTGATAATTAAAA
>NZ_JBHYKH010000213.1:0-14241 GCF_042741275.1 Streptomyces sp. NPDC058964 | reverse complement strand
TCCCCGCTGGGTCGTCTCCGCGCGGTGGGACGCGCGCGGCGGCGGGCGCGCCGGGAAGGGGGAGCTGCGGGAGGCGGACAACGAGCGGCCCGAGGTGACCCTCGTGGCCAGGCCCGGGCGGGCCACGACCGAGGAGCTGCTCCGCGAGGACGCCGCCGTGCCGGGTCGCTGGTCGCCGTACGCCGTGCGGCTCACCGAGGGCGGGGAGCCCGGCGCCGTCGAGGCCGTCCGGGAGGGCCGGGCCGGTGTGCAGGACGAGGGCAGCCAGCTCGTCGCCCTCGCGCTCGCCAATGCGCCCCTGGACGGGCCGGACGAGAAGTGGCTCGACGGGTGCGCCGGACCCGGCGGCAAGGCCGCCCTGCTGGCCGCCCTCGCCGCCGAGCGCGGTGCGGTGCTGCTCGCCTCCGAGAAGCAGCCCCACCGGGCCGGCCTGGTGGCGAAGGCCCTGGCCGGCAACCCCGGGCCGTACCAGGTCATCGCCGCCGACGGGACCCGGCCGCCGTGGCGGCCCGGCACCTTCGACCGCGTGCTGATGGACGTGCCGTGCACCGGTCTGGGCGCCCTGCGCAGGCGGCCCGAGGCCAGATGGCGGCGGCGCCCGGAGGACCTGGACAACTTCGCGCCGCTGCAGCGCGCCCTGCTGCGCACCGCGCTCGACTCGGTGCGCATCGGCGGGATCGTCGGCTACGCCACCTGCTCGCCCCACCTCGCCGAGACCCGCGCCGTGGTCGACGACGTGCTCAAGCACCGCCCCGACACCGAACTCGTCGACGTCCGCCCCCTCCTGCCCGGCGTCCCGGCACTCGGCGAGGGTCCGGACGTACAGCTGTGGCCGCATCTGCACGGCACGGACGCCATGTATCTGGCGCTGATCCGCCGTACGGGCTGACAGCACGTCCGCCCGGGGCATGTGTCCGGCGCTCGTCCGCCGGACCGGCTGACCACCGACTCGAGTGCGGCGGGTGTCTCGGGGGCAGGGTGTCTCGGCGCCGCGGATACCGTGCGCGGTCAGGCCCTTGATCTCCCGGACAGCCCTGGCGATCTCCCGCCTGTCCTGTGCCGCGAGTCCGCCGTCGCGGGCGTACACGACGACGGCGGGTTTCTGCTCGGGCCGGAAGCGGTCGGAGGTCTCCAGCACCCGGGTGGACGCTCAGCTTCTGGGCGAGCGGTGCAGTCAGGAGGCGGCATCGTTGTCCTGGGCGTCGCTCGGCTTCTGGGTCCGATCGCCCGTCCCTCATGGCCACCCCCGTAGCCGCACGTGGATCCGGTGGCAGCTCAGCGTGGCATGGTCGCGTCCGCGTGGGCACCCGGTTTCGCACGTCGGTACGTACCGAGGCGGATCCAGCCGGGGACCGAGGCGAACATCCGTGCCTGGACATGGCAGGCTTGGGTCATGGCCGTGCAGATCAATCCCAGCATCCTGTCCGCCGACTTCGCGCGTCTCGCGGACGAGGCGAAGGCGGTCGAGGGAGCCGACTGGCTCCACGTCGACGTCATGGACAACCATTTCGTCCCGAATCTCACGCTCGGTGTCCCGGTCGTAGAGTCCCTGGCCCGCGCGACGGACACTCCGCTGGACTGCCACCTGATGATCGAGGACGCCGATCGCTGGGCGCCGCAGTACATCGAAGCGGGTGCCTCCTCCATCACCTTCCACGTCGAGGCGGCCGCCGCGCCCGTGAGACTCGCCCGCGAGATCCGCACCAAGGGCGCTCGCGCCTCCATGGCGCTGAAGCCCGCGACGCCCATCGAGCCCTACGAGGACCTGCTCCCCGAGCTCGACATGCTGCTGATCATGACGGTCGAGCCCGGTTTCGGCGGCCAGGCGTTCCTGGACATCATGCTGCCGAAGATCCGTCGCACCCGTGAGCTGATCGACAAACACGGCCTCGAGCTCTGGCTGCAGGTCGACGGCGGTGTGTCCGCGTCGACGATCGAGCGGTGCGCGGACGCGGGAGCGGACGTGTTCGTCGCCGGTTCGGCGGTGTACGGGGCGAAGGACCCGGCAGAAGCGGTACGTGCACTGCGCACCCAGGCGGAGACGGCCACCGCCAAGGCGTCGTGGGCATGCGACCACTGAGCCACAGCTACGTGAACAGCTAAGTGAACGACGCCCATGAGGGCGGATCAGCCGCGCCGGATCTGCGAGGATGAACGGCGAATCCAGAGTGTGAACAGCAGTGAGGAGATCGCCGTGTCGGGTATGTCGGCGGGCCGGTCAGCCATGCGGATGGGACCCGCTGAGCTGGTGCAGGCGGCGGCCATGGCCCGCCGCTTCTACCTCGAGGGCAAGTCCAAGATCCAGATCGCGGAGGAGTTCGGCGTCAGCCGCTTCAAGGTGGCCCGGGTCCTGGAGACCGCCCTCGAACGGGATCTCGTACGAATCGAGATCCGCGTGCCGGCCGAGTTGGACGCCGAGCGCTCCGACGCGCTCCGCGCCCGCTACGGCCTGAGGCACGCCGTCGTGGTCGAGTCCCCGGCCGAGGCCGAGGAGACGCCCGACCCCGAGAACCTCGGCGAGGTCGCCGCCGACCTGCTCGGCGAACTCGTCAACGAGGGGGACGTCCTGGGCCTGGCCTGGGGCCGCTCCACCATCCACATGGCGGCGGCCCTCGACCGGCTGCCGCCCTGCACGGTCGTGCAGCTGACGGGCGTGTACGACGCCGGGACCGCCGAGCGCGGCTCCGTCGAGGCCGTCCGCCGCGCCGCCCAGGTGTCGGGCGGCGACGCGCACCCCATCTACGCGCCGATGCTGCTGCAGGACGCGGCCACCGCGGCCGCACTGCGCAACCAGACCGGCATCGCCCGGGCCTTCGAGTACTTCGACAAGGTCACGGTCGCCTGCGTCTCCATCGGCTCCTGGGAGCCGGGCATCTCGACGGTGCACGACATGCTCAGCGACGAGGAGCGGGCGCACTACGCCTCGCTCGGTGTCGCCGCCGAGATGTCCGCGCACCTCTTCGACGCGGAGGGCCGGCGGATCGGCCGGGACCTGGGGGAGCGGTGCATCACGGTCAAGGCCGACCAGCTCCGCCGTATTCCCGAGGTCGTGGCGATCGCGGGCGGGCAGCGCAAGGCCTCCGCGATCGACGCGGTGCTGCGCTCGGGACTCGTCACCAGCCTGGTGACGGACACCTCGGCCGCGGACTACCTGATGACCGCGGGGCCCACGCCGAAGCCCGCCCTGAACCGGGCGGACCCGGACGGCCACTGACGGGCCCCGGCGGCAGGCCACGCGGGGACGGCCGTGGCAGCATCGGCACATGCTGCTGCGGTTCGTCCCCCGCGTGCTCCCCGCGGTCCTGCTCTGCCTCGCGGTCCTGCTGACGGGATGCTCGTCCACCGGTACGGCGCCCACGACGGCACCGGGGGGCTCCACCCCCGCGTGGGCCGGCGGCATGGCCACGGTGCGGGAGTCCGGGCTCCCGCCCGATGCCCGGCGGACCCTCGCCCTCGTCGACAAGGGCGGTCCCTTCCCGTACGCCCAGGACGGCGCCGTGTTCGGGAACTTCGAGGGGCGGCTGCCCGCACACCGGCGCGGCTACTACCACGAGTACACGGTGCCGACCCCGGGCTCGCGCGACCGCGGGGCACGGCGTCTCGTCACCGGGCAGGGCGGCGAGATCTACTACACCGATGACCACTACGAATCGTTCCGGGCGGTGCTGAGATGACGGGTCCGCGTGTGGTGACGCTCGACCTCGCCGGGATCACGGGCAAGGCGGCCCTCATGGACCGCGCCGCGCGGGCGCTCGCCCTGCCCGACTGGTTCGGCCGCAACTGGGACGCCCTCGCCGACAGCCTCTCCGACCCCACCGTCTGGCCCCCGGACACCGACGGGCGGGGGCTGCTCGTCGTGGTCACCGGCTGGCGGGAATACGCGGACACCCGCCCCGACGAGTGGGCGGTCGCCCTGGAGGTGTTCACCCAGGCGTCGGAGCGCGAGCCGCTGCTCACGGTCGCGCTCGCGCTGGGCTGACAGCCATCGGCGCCCTGCCGTTGGCGGATCCTCCAAACAGCCTCTGACCTGCCTGGATGATTCGACCGGGCATCACATTCCGACCGTCATGGGACAATGAAGTACGTGCTCTTCCCCCTGGCACACCTGTCAGGGGGTCACCTCTGATCGACTGGGATGTGCGGCACGTGCGTTTCCTCAATGACATCCAGCCCGCGTACGACCTGACGTACGACGACGTCTTCATGGTGCCGAGCCGCTCCGCGGTTGGCTCGCGTCAGGGCGTGGACCTCTCCGCCCCGGACGGCACGGGCACCACGATCCCGCTGGTCGTGGCCAACATGACCGCGATCGCGGGCCGCCGGATGGCCGAGACCATGGCCCGGCGCGGCGGCCTGGTGGTGATCCCGCAGGACATCCCCATCGACGTCGTCACCGAGGTCATCTCCTGGGTGAAGAGCCGCCACCTGGTCCTCGACACCCCGATCGTGCTCGCCCCGCACCAGACCGTCGCCGACGCGCTGGCCCTGCTGCCCAAGCGGGCGCACAACGCCGGTGTGGTCGTCGACGAGGACGGGCGGCCGATCGGCGTCGTCACCGACCAGGACCTGACCGGTGTCGACCGCTTCACGCAGCTCGCCGAGATCATGTCCACGGACCTGCTGCTGATCGACGCGGACATCGACCCGCGCGAGGCCTTCCACACGCTGGACACCGCCAACCGCCGCTACGCCCCGGCCGTGGACCAGGACGGCAAGCTCGCCGGCATCCTCACCCGCAAGGGCGCCCTGCGCGCCACGCTGTACACCCCGGCGACCGACGCCGACGGCAGGCTGCGCATCGCCGCCGCCGTCGGCATCAACGGCGACGTGGCCGGCAAGGCCAAGCAGCTGCTCGACGCGGGTGTCGACACGCTCGTCATCGACACCGCGCACGGCCACCAGGAGTCGATGATCAGCGCCATCAAGGTGGTGCGCGGCCTCGACCCGCAGGTGCCGATCGTCGCGGGCAACATCGTCTCCGCCGAGGGCGTCAAAGACCTGATCGACGCCGGCGCGGACATCATCAAGGTCGGTGTCGGACCGGGCGCCATGTGCACCACCCGCATGATGACCGGCGTGGGCCGGCCGCAGTTCTCGGCGGTCCTGGAATGTGCCGCCGAGGCGAAGAAGTACGGCAAGCACGTCTGGGCCGACGGCGGTGTCCGGCACCCCCGGGACGTGGCGATGGCGCTCGCCGCCGGTGCGTCCAACGTGATGGTCGGCTCGTGGTTCGCGGGCACGTACGAGTCGCCGGGCGACCTCCAGCAGGACGCCAACGGCCGCCTGTACAAGGAGTCGTTCGGCATGGCATCGGCCCGCGCCGTGCGCAACCGCACGTCCGAGGAGTCCGCCTACGACCGCGCCCGCAAGGCGCTGTTCGAGGAGGGCATCTCGACGTCCCGCATGTTCCTCGACCCGACCCGCCCCGGCGTCGAGGACCTGATCGACTCGATCATCGCGGGCGTCCGCTCCTCCTGCACCTACGCGGGCGCCGGCTCCCTCGAGGAGTTCGCCGACAAGGCCATCGTCGGCATCCAGAGCGCGGCCGGCTACGCCGAGGGCAAGCCCCTGCACGCCAGCTGGAGCTGACGAACTCCCTTTCCGGCGGCCCCCGTTGTTCCCGTGTTCCGGGAGGAGCGGGGGCCGCCTGCGTCGGCGACCAAGCCCTTCTGGGGCCGGGGCGCGCAGGGACGTGCGCGGTGACCCGCGCGACTCCGTGCAGCGGTCGGAAGGCGCCGTGCAACGAATGGACGCTCCGGTGATGAACGCAGTGCCGGGTTTCCTGCTCTGCGCGTACAACATGTTCGGCCTCGACACCATCACCTGGGTCGTCTCCGGGTACTGGATGGCCGCTGGACTCGTGTTCTACTTCGGGTACGGCCATCGCCGTTCCCGACTCGCAATACCCGTACCATCTGAGAAGTGATCGACCGACAGTGCTGAACGATCTCGACGAACGCATCGTGCACGCCCTCGCCGAGGACGCCCGCCGCTCCTTCGCGGACATCGGGCAACTGGTCGGCCTGTCCGCGCCCGCCGTGAAACGGCGCGTGGACCGGCTGCGGGCCACCGGAGCCATCACCGGATTCACCGTACGGGTCGACCCCGCCGCGCTCGGCTGGGAGACCGAGGGGTTCGTCGAGATCTACTGCCGGCGCAACACCTCGCCGGAGACCATCCAGCGGGGCCTGGAGCGCTACCAGGAGGTCGTGGCCGCGTCGACCGTCACCGGTGAGGCGGACGCGATCGTCCAGGTCTTCGCCTCCGACATGCGCCACTTCGAGCGGGTGCTGGAGCGGATCGCGGGGGAGCCCTTCGTGGAGCGGACCAAGTCCGTACTGGTCCTGTCCCCGCTCCTGCGCCGCTTCTCCTCGGGCTCACCCACCTGACCGGCCCCGGCCGCGACGCCGGTCGCGTGCTCGTCCGCCTGATCGGGCGACCGGTTCCGGTCGGGTGGTTCAGGGGCCGGCCGGAGCGCTCAGGTGGGAAGGCGCGGTGGGGTTCGCTCAGTCGGCCGCCTTGCGGGCCAGGGCGTTGCTGCCGATCGAGTTGTGCACGCTGAAGCTCACGGCGTCCGAGCGGTAGCGGTCGTCCGACCACTCCACCGGGCGCCCTTCGCGTGTCGTGGTCACCCGGCGGACCCGCAGCAGGGGGCTGGTGCGGCGGATGCCGAGGAGTTCGGCGTCCTGGGCGCCCGCCGCCACCGCGTCGATGACGTGCTCGCCGTACGCGAAGACCAGGCCCGTGTCCTCGAAGAGGCGCTGGGTGACGGACGGGCAGTCCGGCTCGATCGCCTCGACCGCCGGTGCGATCCAGTCGGCGTACACGGTCCGCTCCAGCAGCACCGGCTCGCCGTCCAGACCACGCACCCGCAGGACGTGCAGCACGGGCGTCCCGGCGCGCAGCTGGAGGCGGACGGCGTCCTCCTTGGTGGCCGGGCGGTGCTCCTGGGCCACCACGTGCCCGGTCGCCTCGCGGCCCATCGCCCGTGCCCACTGGGCGAAGCTGCGCAGTTCCTCGAAGCTCTGACTGCGGCGGCTGGCGAGGACCACACGGCGGGCGCCCTGACGGGAACCGATGAGCCCCTCGGAGGTGAGGGCGGCGACGGCCTGCCGGACGGTGCCGCGTGAGACGCCGTAGTGCGTGGCGAGCTCCGTCTCGGAGGGCAGCCGGCTGCCGACTGTGTACTCCTCACGGTCGATGGCCCGCCGCAGCTCGTCGGCGATCTCCTCGTGTCGCGCCGTCATGCTTCCCCTCTGAGTAGGCCGCTGTGCACAGCGTGACCAGCCTAATCGAGATCTGCGTGTGATCTGCAACGGTCTGGATTGTGCAGACAACAACGGTTCAAAGTTTCGCCGCGGTTTACAGACAGGACACCCGCACCGGGCGTACTGTGACGCAACTTGTTCAGACAAGTTGTCCTCGTCTCACCTCCCTGCTCCCCGCTCGTGTGCACCCCTGGAGTGACAGTGACAGTGTTCCTGCCGAGAACCGCCTTCCTCGCCGGTGGTCTCTCCGTAGCCGCCGCACTCGCCCTGAGCGCCTGCGGCGCCGCCCCCGACAACGCGTCGACCACCGCCGACGGCAAGAACGCCGCAACCGCCACCTCCGCCGCCGCCCTCGGCGGCATGGACGCGCTGGTCAAGGCGGCGAAGAAGGAGGGCACGCTGCACGCCGTCGCGCTGCCCCGGGACTGGGCCAACTACGGCGCCCTCATCGACGGCTTCCAGAAGAAGTACGGCATCAAGATCGAGGTGGAGAGCCCCGACGGCACCAGCCAGGACGAGATCAACGCCGTGACCTCCCGCAAGGGCCAGGACCGGGCCCCCGACGTGCTCGACCTCGGCAGCTCCTTCGCGCTCAGCGCCGCCCAGCAGGGCCTGCTCGCGCCCTACAAGGTGGCCGGGTACGGCGACATCCCGGCCGCGCAGAAGGACGCCCAGGCCCGCTGGTACAACGACTACGGCGGCTACATCTCCATCGGCTGCGACGCCAAGCGCGTCAAGACCTGCCCGACCACCTTCAAGGACCTGCTCAAGCCGCAGTACAAGGGCCAGGTCGCGCTCAACGGCAACCCCACCAAGTCCGGTTCCGCCTTCGGCGGCGTCTACGCGGCCGCGCTCGCGAGCGGCGGCTCCTTCGACAACATCCAGCCCGGCCTCGACTTCTTCGCCAAGCTGAAGAAGAACGGCAACTACACGCCCGTCGAGTCGACCCCGGCCACCGTCGAGAAGGGCGAGACGCCCATCAGCATCGACTGGGACTACCTCAACGCCGGGTACGCGGACGAGTTCAAGTCCAAGGGCGTCGACTGGAAGGTCGCGGTGCCGAGCGACGGCCAGTTCTCGCAGTACTACTCCCAGGCCATCAACAAGGACGCCCCGCACCCGGCGGCCGCCCGCCTGTGGCAGGAGTACCTCTACAGTGCCGAGGGCCAGAACCTGTGGCTCAAGGGCTACGCCCGTCCGGCCCTGATGACCGCCATGGACAAGGCCGGCACGCTCGACAAGACGGCCGCCGCCAAGCTCCCGAAGGTGTCCGGCACGCCCTCCTTCCCGACCGAGGCACAGCAGGGCAAGGCCAAGACGGTCATCGCCCAGGGCTGGTCGAAGGCCGTCTCCGGATGACCACCGCGCTCACGAGGGTGGACACGGCGCCCGTCGCTTCCCCGAAGCGACGGCGCCGGGCCCCCGGCTGGCTCGCCGTCCTCCCGCTCCTGGTGTTCACCGCGATCGCCTTCGGGATCCCCGCCCTGGCCATGCTGAACGGCGCCTTCACCGTCAGGGACCAGGCCACGGGCGCCACTTCGTACACCACCGGGAACCTGAGCACCTCCCTGCACGGCCCGTACCTCACCGCCCTGATCGGCAGCGTCAAGCTCTCCGCCGTCTCAGCCGTCCTCGGTGCCCTGCTCGGACTGCCGCTCGCGCAGGCCGTGGTGACCTCGCGCTCCCGCGCGCTGCGCGAGGCCGTGCTCACCGCCTCCGGGGTCCTCGCCAACTTCGGCGGTGTCCCGCTGGCCTTCGCCTTCGTCGCCACCCTCGGCAACGCCGGCGTGCTGACCGTGCACCTGGGCCTCGCGGACCAGGGCTGGGACCTCTACAGCTTCTGGGGCCTGGTGCTGGTCTACCTGTACTTCCTGATCCCGCTGATGGTCCTCACCATCACCCCCGCCCTGGACGGCCTGCGCTCCCAGTGGCGCGAGGCGGCCCGGAACAACGGCGCCACCGTCGTGCAGTACTGGCGGCACGTGGCCCTGCCCGTCCTCGCGCCCTCCCTGCTGGGCGGCCTGGTGCTGCTCTTCGGCAGCGCCTTCGCCGCGTACGCCACCGCCGCCGCGATGGTGGGCAGCGCGGTCCCGCTGGTCACCCTGCAGATCGCCGACGCCATCTCCGGCAACGTCCTGGTCGGCCAGGAGAACGTGGCCCTCGCCCTCAGCCTCGACATGGTCCTGGTCGCGGGCCTGGTCATGGCCGTGTACCTGCCCCTGCAACGACGGAGCGCCCGATGGCTCGACGCCTGACCCCCTGGCGCTGGGCCGTCCTCGGCCTGGCCGCGCTGTACTTCCTCGTGCCGCTGGGCGCCTCCGTGATCTTCACGGTCGACGTGCCCGGGCAGGGCGTCACCTTCGACGCCTACACCCAGATCGTCTCCGCCGACGGCTTCGTCTCCAGCCTGCTGCTCTCGCTGGAACTGGCCGCCGCCACCATCGCCGTCGTGCTGCTGCTGATGGTGCCCGCCGTGGTCGCGCTGCGGCTCGGCGCGCCCCGGCTGCGGCCGGTCGTCGAGGTGGTGTGCTCGCTGCCGCTGGTCGTGCCGCCCATCGCGTTCGTCGCCGGGATCGCGACGGTGCTGAAGTGGGGCCCCGACCATCTGTCCCGGACGCCGCTGTTCCAGACCTTCGTGGCCGTCCAGAACCCGGACTTCCCGGTCGTGCTCGTCCTCGCGTACGTCGTGATGGCGCTGCCGTTCGTCTACCGGGCGCTGGACACCGGGCTGCGCGCGATCGACGTCCGTACCCTCGTCGAGGCCGCCCGCAGTTGCGGTGCCTCCTGGCCGCAGGCCCTGGTCCGGGCCGTACTGCCCAATCTGCGCGGTGCGCTGCTGAACGCGTCCTTCCTCACGCTGGCCCTGGTGCTCGGTGAGTTCACCGTGGCCCGGCTGCTGGGCTTCCAGCCCTTCGCCGTGTGGATCTACAACGTCGGCGGCTCGCAGGCCCAGATGTCCGTCGCCGTGTCCGTGCTGAGCCTGCTCGTGACATGGGCCCTGCTCCTCGCGCTCGCCGGTGCCGGCGGGCGTACCCGAACCGCTTCGTCCCGGGGATGAACCAATGACCGCCACCACGCTTGAGAAGGCCGCCACGGAGAAGGCCGCGACCGTCGAATTCCGGGGTCTGCGCCGGGAGTTCGGGTCGACCGTCGCCCTCGACGGACTCGACCTGGCCGTGCGGCCGGGCGAGTTCCTGGCGCTGCTCGGCCCGTCCGGCTGCGGCAAGACCACCGCGCTGCGCATGCTCGCAGGCTTCGAACACCCTGACTCCGGCGCCGTGCTGGTGGACGGCGAGGACGTCACCCACGTCCCGGCCCACCGCCGTGACGCCGGGATGGTCTTCCAGTCGTACAGCCTCTTCCCCCATCTCAACGCCGTCGACAATGTCGCGTTCGGGCTGCGCATGCGCAAGGTGCGTACGGCCGAACGGCATTCTCGGGCAGCCGAGTTGCTGGAGCTGGTCGGTCTCGGCGACAAGGGGGAGCGGTTCCCCCACCAGCTCTCCGGCGGCCAGCAGCAGCGCATCGCGCTGGCGCGGGCGCTCGCCCTGCGCCCCCGTGTGCTGCTCCTCGACGAGCCGCTGTCGGCGCTCGACGCCAAGGTGCGGCTGACCCTGCGCGAGGAGATCCGCAGGCTCCAGCAGGAACTCGGCATCACCACCCTGTTCGTGACGCACGATCAGGAGGAGGCCCTGTCCGTCGCCGACCGCGTCGCCGTCATGCGCGCCGGGCGGCTCGAGCAGTGCGCCGAACCCGCCGGGCTCTACGGCCGTCCCGCGACCGCCTTCGTCGCCGAGTTCGTCGGCACGATGAGCCGGATCCCGGGCGTGCTCAAGGACGGCACCGTCGAGGTGCTCGGGCAGCGGCTGCCGGCCGACGGCGAGGCGCCGAACGGGGACGTGGACGTGCTGGTGCGGCCCGAGGCAGTCATGGTGCGGGCCGCCGGGGCGGGCGGTGCCCGGGTCGTCGCCACGGCCTTCCTGGGCGGGGTCGTCCGGGTCACCGTCCGGCTGGCCGACGGCACCGAGGCCAAGGCCGACCTGCCCGCGCACGACGCCGCCGGTCTCGGCGCCGGATCCGCCGTGGACGTGTCGCTGCCCGAGCGGCCGGTGCTCGTGGCGGAACGTACGGCCCGGTAGAGCTCCCAGAAGACGTATTCGTCAGTGAGGAAAGAGAGAAACGTGACCCCCCACCCCCGACTCCCGCTCCAGGCCGTCCTGTTCGACATGGACGGCACGCTCGTCGACACCGAGCGTCTGTGGTGGGAGGCGGTGGAACAGGTCGCCGGGCGCCCCCTGACCGAGGCGGACCAGCCCGAGGTGCTCGGCCGCGCCGTGGAGGACACCGCGCGGTGGCTCGGCGCGACCACCGGCAGGCCGGCCGACGGCATCGCGCGGGAACTGCACCGGGAGTTCGTCGCCCGGGTCCGCACCGGCATCGTGCCGCGCCCCGGCGCCCTCGACCTGCTGGACGCCCTGGCCCGCGACGGCGTTCCCACCGCCCTGGTGACCGCGTCCCCGCGCGCCGTCGCCGACACCGTGCTCGAGGCCCTCGGCCCCGGGCGCTTCGCGGCCTCCGTCACCGCCGACGACACCGGCCGAACCAAGCCCGCCCCGGATCCCTACCTCGCCGCCTGCCGCGCACTCGGTGTCGAACCGGCGGCCTGCGTGGCGGTCGAGGACACCCGGACCGGTGTCACCTCCGCCGAGGCGGCCGGATGCACGGTGCTGGCCGTGCCGTCCCTCGCACCGATCGAGCCGGCACCCGGCCGGACCGTGCGCGACAGTCTGGTCGGGGTCACACCCCGGGAGCTGCGGGGCATGGTCGGGTACGAACTGCGCGTCATGACCTGGAACCTGTGGCTCGGCGGCGCGGCGGTGGACGACCACCGGGCCAAGCAGCTCAAGGCGATCCTGGAGAGCGGCGCCGACGTGGTGGGCCTCCAGGAGACCGGCGGCACCGCGGCCCAGGAGCTCGCCGAGACCCTCGGCTGGCACCACCACCGGGCAGGGGAGAACCTCGGCGTCATCAGCCGCCACCCCGTCACCGCCCGCTTCGGCGACCCGGACGTCGGCTTCTACGGAGCCGCCGGGGTCCGGATCGAGATCGCCCCGGGCCGCGCGGTCGACGTCTGGACGGCCCACCTCGACTACACCCCGTACGGGCCCTACGAGTCCGCCTTCGACGGGCTCCCGGCGGACGTGCTGATCGTCCACGAGGAGGTGCGGCTCGCCCAGATGCGGGACACCCTGCGCCGGATCGCCGAGGCGGCCGACGACGCCGTGCCCGTCGTTCTCGTCGGCGACTTCAACTGCCCGTCCCACCTGGACTGGTCCGACGTCGAGTGGCCGGTGACGAAGGCCGCCGAGGAGGCGGGACTGCGGGACTCCTACCGCCAGGCCCACCCCGACCCGGCCACCGCCCCGGGCCACACCTGGTCCCCGGTCCACCCGGTGCACGAGGACGGCAGCGGGCGGCCCGAACCGCAGGACCGGATCGACTACGTCCTGCACCGGGGTCTGACGGTGCTCGACTCCCGGACGGTGGTCGCCGGCGCCCCGCGTCCCTGGCCCGACGTCGCGGGCAACGACTGGCCCTCGGACCACGCGGCGGTGGTCACCACGTTTGCCGTGCCGGGGAACCGATCCGGGGTTACCCGGGGCAACCATTGCGGACCAGGTGATGATCCCGTAGGTTGTGCCGAACTTTGTACTGACTGGTAACACCGGCAGGTAACCCATGCGCTGGCCCGTCGGCCGTCCCACCACCGTCCGCACGCGGATCGTGGCGCTCGCGCTCGCTCCCGTCGTCGCCCTGATGGCACTGTGGAGCTTCGCCATGGTGTCGGTCACCGGCGAGCTGCGCGCGCTGATCCGGCTCCAAGGGGTGTACGAGGACTTCGGCACCCCGGTCGACACCGCCGTCGGACAGATCCAGATCGAACGGCGCCTCTCGGCGACCTACCTCGGCGCGGCGAACGACACGGCCGCCGCCGGGAACCTGCTCGCCCAGCAGCGCCGCACCGACCGCGCCGTGAGCGCCATGCGCGACGCGATCCGGGGCGGCGACCGCAGCCGGCTGAGCGACCGGCAGCGGGCGACGCTGGAGGCGATGCTCCACTCGGCCGACGGACTGGACGCGCTCCGGGACCGGGTGCTGTCCCGGAAGATCTCCTGGGACCGGGCCGTCACCGAGTACGGCGCACTCGTGGAACCCGGCTTCGACGTCCAGTCCTCGCTCACCGCCCTGCAGGCCGGGCAGCTCGCCCGCGAAGCGCAGGTCGTCATCGAACTCGTACGGGTACGGGAGTACGTCTCCCGCGAGGACGCCCTGGTCGCGGGAGCCCGTGCCGCCGGTACCCTGACCGACCGGCAGTACGACACCCTGACGGCGACCATCGAGGACCGGCGGGTCTTCGAGCGGACGTACGTGCCGGACCTGCCGTCCGACTCGCGCGCCCGCTTCGAGGACTTCCAGCGCGGGGACCTGCACCGCTCGCTGGTGGGGGGCGAGGCAGCGCTGCTGCGGGCGGGTCCGGCGCACGCCGGAGAGGCCGTCGCGGCGGGCACCTGGCGCACCACCACCGACCGCGCCGTGAAGCGCTACATGCAGCTGTGCACCCGCGCGGCCGAGAACTCGGCCGCCCGCGGGCGGGCGTTCGCCTACCGGGAGCTGGCCAAGGCGGCGGTGGTCGGAGTCGCCGGGCTGGCCGCCGTGGGGCTGTCGCTGTGGTTCGCGGTGCGCGGCGCGCGGCGCATCTCGCGCCGTCTGGAGACCCTGCGGGACGCCGCCGACGTGCTGACCAGCCGGCAGCTGCCCGACGTGATGCGGCGGCTGAGCTCCGGCGAGGACGTGGACGCGGCCGCCGAGGCGCCGCCGCTGGCCGCCGACGAGGTCCGGGCCGATGAGATCGGCCAGGTCGGCCGGTCCTTCAACAGCGCGCGCCTGGCCGCCGTCGAGGCGGCCGTCAAGC